>DASSAT010000312.1:0-5850 GCA_035699305.1 Fimbriiglobus sp.
GTAGGGGCCGCCCTCCGTGGCGGCCCGGGAGACGCTACACCATCGTGAAGCGCGCTCTAGAAACGGTATAGCAGGTCACTCTACCCGACCGCGACGCCGACGAGCACGTCGTAGCCGGCGTGGGCGCCGACCGCGACGCCGAACCCGCGGACGACGTACAGGGCGGTGAAGTACAGCCCGGCCAGGGTGCGGAACAGGAACCGGGCCGGGACCATCTCTTCGCCGCCGGGGCCGATGTGGTGGGCGGCGGCGAACGTCAGCGCCGCCCCGACCCCGGCCAGGAGCACCGCCGGCAGCGTCGGCACCGACACCACCCGCAGCAGGAAGCACGCCGCGGAGAACAGCCCGAGCCGGAACAGCACCTCCTCGTAGATGCCGGCCCCGACGTAGGTGACGACCTGCTCCGCGGCCGGTGTGCGGAACGACACGCTGGCGACCGGCACGCCGAACCGGCTCATGAGTGGCTCGAAGTTGCGGGCCAGTGCCCACAGCCCGACGGCGAACAGCAGGCTCTCCAGCACCATGCCGAACCCGGTGGCCAGCGGCTCCCACGGCCGGGTCGGCCAGTTCGCCCAACTGCGGACCAGCAGCACCGCGACGACCAACGCCGGGGCGACCCACACCTGGCCCAGCCCGTACCGATCCAGCCCCCAGCGTAGCCAAGCGTCGGCGCCGTTGCGCAGGGCGTTCGGGTCGGTCCCACCGAGGTAGATCACCCCGGCCTCGTAGAGGAGGAGCAGCGGCAAGACGAACAGCAGGCAGGCCCACGGGTGCCGGGTGGCGGCGAAGTAGCGAGTCATGGCGGCGGGTCAGCGAGGACACCCCTGGGACCGCGGCCGTCCCGGCCGCTCTTCGCTCGTGCGGCCGGGACGGCCGCGGTCCCAGGGAATACGAAGTTATTCGCCCCGCACCGGCGAATCTTCACCCGCACAGCTCGGGGTAGTGCTTGGCCAGCAGCCGGGTCCGCTCGGCGGAGGTCAGCACCCGCACCACCCCGCCGCGCTCGGCGGCAGCGAGGTCCAGGAACTCCGGCCGCGGCAGCACCGACCCGGCGGCGTCGGCCAGCACCGCCACCACCGGCCGGGCCGTCAGCCGCAGGTTCACCCGGTTGGTGTGGTTCGCCACCACCACCCCGACCCGGCCGTCGGTCAACTCCACCACTGTGCCGACCGGGTGGAACGCCAGCGCCAGCAGGTATTCGGTGAAGTCGCGGTCGAGCCGGCCGTGCTCGGCGGCCAGCAGCGTATCGGTCAGGGCCGTCCGCGGGTCGGACGCCGGGCGGTGCGGTCGGTCGCAGGCCGACGCGGCGTAGAAGTCGCAAACCGCCAGCATCCGCGCCAGGGACGGGATGTCCTCGCCGGACTTCGACAGCGGATAACCCGTGCCGTCCGGCCGCTCGTGGTGGGCGGCGACGGCCTCGGCGATCAGTCCCAACTCGGGCAGGACGTTGCGGATCATCGCGGCGCCGGCTTCGGGGTGGGCGTCCACCTGCCGCCGCTCGTCCGGGTCGAGCGGCCCGGCCTTCGCCAGCACCGCGGCCGGCACCCGGAGCATGCCAATGTCCATGAGCAGCGCCGCCACGACCGCCACCGCCGGGCGGGCGGTCCATTCGTAATCTTGCGGCGCGACGCGGGCGACCACCTGGGCGACGGTCAGCGCGTGGGCGGCGATGAACCGGGCCGGGGCCGGCGCGGTCGGCCCGCCGGGGTAGGCGCACGTCGAGAGCGGATCGGCATAAAGAAACCGCAGCGGGGCGGTCCGCCGGGCCTCGTCGAGAAGCTGCTCCGCCAACTCGGTCAGCCAGCCCGCGTCCACGGCCTTGCCGGCGGCGAGGTCGGCTAGCCGGCGGGCCAGCCCGTCGATCCGCTCCACGTCCGTCTTGCGGACCTGGACCGCCGACCCGGCCACCGTGAGCCGGCCGCGGACCGCCCGCAGCATCGCCTCGACGCCATCGCACATCCGTAGCTGCGCGTCGGCCGACGACGGGAACGCCTGCACCATCCGCAGGGCGGCGTCGGTCAGGGCGACCGTCTCGCGGGCGTAGCAGACGAGCGGGTCCACTGCCGCCCCCTCCGCCGCCGACAGCCCGGCGAGGAGTTCGTCCCCGGTCAGCGCCCGCTGCGACGCGATCAGCACGCGGGCTTCTTCGAGTAGCTTGCGCGCGCGGACGGTCAGTTGCGCGGGCAGCGGCCCCTCGTTGATCGGCACGCCGGCGACGGTCCGCAGCGACCGCGACAGCAGTTCGCCGCTGCCGACCAGGGCGGCGACCGTCCGAGTCTTCGCGGCCTCGGGGTCGTCCGCGACGGCGGCCGCCGGGATCAGGTTCGGTGTGCGTTCGAGCCGTTCGCGGAACGACGCGATCCGGTCCAACAACGTGCGGGTGTCGCTCATCCTCCGTCCCCCTCCGCGCAGATTCCCCCGTCGGAGGGTATCGACAGGTTAAGGCGGGGACTTGAGCGATTCTGACGGCGGCGCGGCCCGAAGGCGTTCCATGTCCGGCGAACCCACAATAACCGGTTCAAGCCGCGATCGTACCGGTGCCCCCTTTGGGATTTGGTGCTTGGAGTTTGGGATTTACGAGGTGTACCCGTTCGGGTGGCTCCTGTGCCAGTTCCAAGCGGTCTCGACGATCGGCCGTAGCTCGGTGTACCGCGGCTGCCAGCCCAACTCGTGACGAACCTTGTCCGACGCGGCGACGAGTGCCGGCGGGTCGCCGGCGCGGCGCGGCCCCTCCTTGACCGCGATCGGCTTGCCCGTCACCTCCTCGGCGACCCGGATCACCTCGCGGACGCTGTAGCCGTTGCCGATGCCGACGTTGTACGCCAACCCCCGGCCCGGCTGGAGCTTCTCCAGCGCCAGCAAGTGGGCCTCGGCCAGGTCCTCGATGTGGATGTAATCGCGGACGCACGTCCCGTCCGGCGTCGGGTAGTCGGTGCCGTAGACCTCGACGTGCGGCCGCTTTCCCAGCGCGACCTGGAGGACGATCGGGATCAGGTGTGTCTCGGGGTCGTGGTCCTCGCCGATGCTGCCGTCGGCCGCTGCTCCGCTGGCGTTGAAGTACCGCAGGGCCGCGTACCCGATCCCGTAGGCCGGGGCGTAGTCCGCCAGCATCCGCTCGAACGCCAGCTTGGTGTTGCCGTAGGGGTTGATTGGCAGCTGCTTCTCCGCCTCGGTGATCGGCACCGCGGTCGGCAGCCCGTAAGTCGCGCAGGTGCTGGAGAAGACGAACCGGTTCACCTTCTGCCGCCGGCACCGGTCCAGCAGGTTCAGGCTGTTGTGCAGGTTGTTGAGGTAGTACTTGGCCGGGTCCGTCACCGACTCGCCGACGTAGCAACTCGCCGCGAAGTGGACCACGGCCTCGATCCGGTTGACCAGCAGGACGTGGTCCAGGTGGTCCACGTCCTTGAGGTCGCCGACGACCAACCGTTCGGCCGGCACGGCGCGGCGGTGCCCCGCGGAGAGGTTGTCGTAGACGGTCACGTCATGGCCGCGGGCCAGGAGCAGCTTGACGGTGTGGCTGCCGATGTACCCGGCGCCGCCGGTGACGAGGATTCGCATCGCGGGGCAGGACTCCGTTGGTGGGGGCTACTGCGCCGGCTTATAAAACAGGCCGGTCGCCTCGGCGACGGTGGTCGCCACCTCCTCGGCCTCCGTGCGGTCCTGGCTGCGGAAGGCGATCTCGTCGGTCGAGCCGTACACGTCGCACAGGTTCACCTCGAACCGGTTCGGACGCAGCACCAGCCAGTAGAACCCGACCCCCACCGCGAAATAGATGACCGCCAAGCCGAGGAGGAAGAGGGAGTAGAACACCCCCGTCAGCACGTAGAAGAGGCTGTTGAACAGGAAGTACAGGCAGAGCAGCTTCGGGAACAGGCCGATGTCGGCCCCGGCGATGCCGACGTTGGTGCTCTGCCGCCACGGCAGCTTCGTCGGCGGGAGCGGGAAGAAGGCGACCCGTCGGGTGCGGGTGAGGGTGGCCTGCCCCTTGGCCGTCCGCTTCACCGTCAGCGCGTCGTAACTGCCGACCAGGAACGCCTGCATCCCGACCTGGAACAGGTTGGTGACCAGCAGCGTGGCGAACCCGCTGAAGTCCTTCGGCATCCCGCCGCCGGTCCAGATCAACAGGACCGCGGCGACGGCGTTGACGACCTGGAAGGCGATGAAAATCTGGAGCCGCAGGAACGGCGGCCAGCCCTCGTGCCACGTCCGGTTGATCGGCTGGAAGGTGCGGACGGCCTTCGCCCCGGAGGTGAGTTCCTGGCCGCAGTGGACGCAGAATGTCGAGTCGAGCGGCAGGTCCCCTCGGCAGTGCGGGCACTTCTTCAGCCCGGTCCCCGGGACGGCGTAGGGGCGGACCTCGTCGTCGTGCTCCTCCTGCGTCCCCTCCAAGAGCGGCTTGCCGCCCGGGCCGGGGTCGAAGAACGGGCGCGTGTCGCGGGGGTTGGGCTGCGGCTTGGCCTTGCGGGCGATGGCGAGTGTCGGCGGCTTCGGCGGCGGGGCCGGCGCCGGCTCCGACCCGCGGACGGGCGCGGCTCGGACCGGGGCGGGCGCCGGCCCCTCGTCGGGCACGCCGCGCAGCTCCGCCGGCACGTCGGCGTAGTACCCGCATCCGGGGCAGCGAATCTTGGCGCGGGCGTACCCGTCCGGGAGGTTGACCCGGCCGCCGCAGTTCTGGCACTGGACGCGATCGCTCATGGCCGGCTCAGTTGGTGATCCCCTTGGTGATCGACATGAAGACGTTCTCCAGGTTGATCTCCTCCTCCTTGAAGCTCCGCAGCTTGAACCCCTCGGCGATCAGCCGCTCCGGGATGAAGCTGCCGTCCTCCTGACCGTCCCGCAGGCTCACCTTGACCGACTCCCCCTCGCCGGTCAGCTCGACCGACCCGATCTCGGGGTACGTCTCCAGCCGCTTGGCCGCCACCTCGTTCTGGTCCTTGCCGACCGACACGAAGTAGACGTGCTTCTGCCGCACCTGCCGGATGGCGGCGGCCACGTCGTTGTTGAAGATCAGCTTGCCGCGCTCGATGATGCCGATCTTGTTGCAGATGTCGGCCAGCTCCGGCAGGATGTGCGACGACACCATGATCGTCTTGTTCATCCCGCGCAGTTCCTTGATGAGTTCGCGCATCTCGATCCGCGCCCGCGGGTCGAGGCCGGACGCCGGCTCGTCGAGTAGAAGGACCTGCGGCTCGTGCAACAGCACCCGGGCCAGCCCGAGCCGCTGCGTCATGCCGCGGCTGAGGCTCGTCACCAGGGCGTCGCGCTTGTACCCGAGGTCCACCAGTTCGAGCACCTGCTCACACTTCTTGCGGCGCTCCGGCCCCTTGATCCGGTAGGCGGCGGCGAAGAACTCCAGGTATTCGATCACCTTCATGTCGTCGTAGACGCCGAAGAAGTCCGGCATGTACCCGATCGCCCGGCGAATCTCCTTCGACCCGGTGTAGATCGAGTACCCGCAGACGCTCGCCTCGCCCCAGCTGGGGTTCAGGAGGGTGGCGAGGATGCGCATGGTGGTGGTCTTGCCGGCCCCGTTGGGGCCGATGAACCCGAACACGTCCCCCTTGTCCAGCTTCAAGGTCAGCCGGTCGAGGGCGTACAGGTCGCCGTACTTCTTGGTCAGGTCGCGCGTCTCGATCATGAGCGGGTCTCGTTGGTCCTATCCGCAATTACAGCCACGACCGCCGGGGCAAGGTTGCCTGCCAAGGTTGCCACTTGGGGGATGTGGCAATGTGGCAACCTTGCCACTTGCTTTCGGCTGCCGCCTCAACCGACGTTCTTGTAGGGCGGGCCGAGTCTTCGAGGCCCACGTGTTCGCAACACCCGCGTGGGCCTCGAAGACTCGGCCCACCC
>DASSAT010000313.1:0-3497 GCA_035699305.1 Fimbriiglobus sp.
AGCCCCCTGTTGATGCCACAACAGGGGGCTGACGCCCCCCGCTCGCCGGGTTGGTTACTTCTCGGTCGGGCCGGTCAGCACCTTGGCCCCGGTGTCGTAGCCCTTATCGGCCAGGGCTTTCTTCACCGCCTCGAAGTCGAACTTCATCTTGTCCTTGATCGTGAACTTGACCTGCCGCGTGCCGCGGTCCGGCTGGATCGAGTCGGGCTCTACCCACGGTAGAGTGGCGAGGGCGTCGCGCACCTTCGCCGGTCACCCCGCTCAGGTCATCGCCGGCACCTTGAGCACCACCTGGTTCGGCCCGTCGGTCGGGACGGCGACGTCCGACCCGCCGGTGCCGCACCCGACCCCGGCAGTCACCACCGCCGCCCCGACCAATGCCCCCGCCAGCGTTCGCATGAGCGTATCCCCCGGGATGAAGCCGTACCCGGTCATCTTACGACACACCGGCCCGCGCGGCCTTGCGCCGGCGGGCGGCCGTTCGCAGCCCCAGCCCGACCGCGCCGGCCAGCAGCACCAGCCCCGGCTCCGGCACCGGCACGATGCTGCCGGTCAGGAAGTACGACCCCACGTCGAAGTACAGCGCGTTGTTCCCAGCGTCGAAGCCGCCGGCGCTGGCGATCTGGAAGAAATACGTCCCCGCGGCCAGGTCGTTGACCGTGATCGTCTCGGCGAACGTGTCCGAGGCCGAGGTTTGCAGGACCGTCCCGGTCCCGTCGAGCAGGCGCAGGGTGGCGTCGAGCATGGCCCCCGGGTCGGCCGTCCCGGGCGTCAGGGTGGACCGGCCGGAGTGCAGCGTCACGCTCACGTTCGCCCCGCCCGGCCCGACCGCGATGGTGTAGAAGTCGGTGGTGTAGTTCGCCTCCCCGATCGGGTTCGGGTTGGTGGTGTTCGGGTTGGCATTGTTCGGGGTGACGACCCCCTTGGCCAGGTTGAAGTCGATCGTCGTGCCGGTCATCGGCAGCGCCGTGGCCGTCCCCCGGGTGTGGCCGATCCCGCTGTCCACGTACCCGCCGATGCCGTTGTTGGTCATGATCTTGCCGATGTCGTTCTGGCTGATCTTCGTGGTGGGGAAGTTCGGCGGCGGAAACGTGGTCGCGTCCCCCTGTCGCCACAGCGCGCGGTCGGCCTGGTAGGACTCGCCCATGATCGGCGCCCGGGCCGTCGGGCCGGGGTTCTGAAAGAGCGGCGTGCCGGGGTCGTACTCCCGGTCCAGGGCGTTGCCGTTCCACCGGCTCTGGTGCTCCAACTTCAGTGCGTGGCCGTTCTCGTGGCCCATCGCCTCCCCGATCCCCTTCAGGAACGTCCCGGGGACCATGTTGATGGTGAACAGGTCCGAGAAGACGAAGTTGGTGTGGGAGCCGGGGTTGCCGGGGTTCGTGGTGTCCGCCACGTCGATGAACGAGATGCCGCCGGCGCCGCCGTACCAACTCCCGGTCCCGCCGACCACCGTGTGCATCATCCGGAACTGCGAGTCGTAAAAGCTCCGCCGCTGGTCGTCGCTGCCAGCCTGGCCGGCGGCGACGGCCGGGTCCACGGTCGTGACGTTGATGTTGAACGGCGAGTACATCTCCGACGTCCGCGCCCACATCTCGCGCATGTTCGTGACCTCGGTCGCGCTGAAGTTCGCCGACCCATCGGTGGTGTACGCCGGCGTCACCCCGGGCAGTTTGTCCGTCCAAATCCCGCCCCAGGTTCCGCTGCCGAAGTTGAACCCGCCGAAGTCGAGGTACAGCGTGACCGCCGCCCCGGTGGGGCGGCTGCTGAGCTGCGGGATCTGGGCGGACGCGGATTGTCCCCAGACGGCCACGAGGGCCGCGAGAAGGATGAATCGAACGAGGCGCATGAACAACCACTCCCGATCTGGTGGCAAAGAGGGGGCACGAAACGATCGGGCGAATCGAAGGTCCGTTCCGTGACGCAACAGGTTATAGAGAATCCCTGCCCGGGAAAGAATCCGGGAACGAGAAGAAATGGGGAACTTTGCAGGCCGACGGACGGCGATAGAAAAACGGGCCGCGGATGACGCGGGTCTGCGAGCGCGGATTAAGACGCGGATAAGAAGACAGGGATGAAGACAGGATGCGGGGGTGGCAGGCCCGATGGCTTCCATCCTGTCTGTTATCCGCGTCGGAATCCGCGCTCGCAGACCCGCGTCATCCGCGGCCCTGCCTTTCCCGTCAGGCCGAGCGGTATCGCTCGATCAGCACCGTCGCCGTCTCCGGCCGCAGGATGCGCGGGTCGGGTAGCTCGCCGGCCCGCAGCTTCTCGCGCAGGTCGCGGCCGCTGATCGACACTTGCTTGTACCCCTTCGGCGCGCACTCCTCGACCAGCCCGACCCGGCCCAGCTCCTCGAAGTACGCCGCGAACCCCACCTTCACTGGCTTGATCTTCAGGTCGCCTTTTAGCTCGTCGAACTTCCGCTGCGCCGCCAGCCCGTCCCAGATGTCCTTGCCGTCGTCATACGGGGCGTCGGCGTGCTTGCGGCCGATCACGATGTCCGTGAACCCGAAGTTCTGCCTATAGATCGCGTGCATGACCGCCTCCTTTGGCCCGGCGTAGAACATCTTGATGTCCATGCCCAGCAGCATCACGTGGTCGATGAACGGCCGGCCCACTTTCTTCCACAGCTCCTCGTCGGCGTCCCCCTGGCCGAGCACCTTGTTGTCGATGATCGCCCGATAAGTGCGCATCCGGGTGGCGGCGTCCACGTCGTCGGACTTGGTCTCGCCGATGAGCGGGTTGAGCACCGCCCCGGCGAACTGGCCCTCGCGGGTCAGCCGCTCCAGCCCGACCACCAGCGCGTACTCGTGCGCCCGGTGCAGCGCGTTGCGCGTCTGGAACGCGACCACTCGCTGGAACCCCTTCTTGGCAAAGAGCGCCCGCGTCTCCCGCGGCGAGAGCACGAACTGGCCGTACTCCGGGTGCTTCGGCTGCGGCTTGACCCGGACCTCGCCGCCGACCAGGTACGTCCGCGGGTCGGTCAGCGCGATCCGCGCCCCGGGATGGTCGGTCCGCTCGGTCTGGTAGACGACGCGGTTGTACTTCGCCTTGTCCCACGGGTAGACGTCTGTCACCTCCAGGACGCCGACCGTCTCGCCGCGCTCGTTCTGCAACGGATACGCGGAGCCGGTCTTGAGCGCCTTCGCCCGCGCCTCCTCGACCGGGAAGGCGAGCGGGATCGTCCAGGCGTACTTCGTGACGTTGCGGACGATCACCTCTTCGTCGAGGACGCGGTCGTACTCGTCGCGGGTCATCGGCCCGGTCAAGGGCGACAGCCCGCCGTCGGCGATGCGGTACAGGGTAGACAGGTCGGCGTCGCTGACCGGGATCGGCGCGGCGTTCGGGACGCTCAGCTCGGCGGCGGTGCGGTTAACCGGCTCGGCGACGCCGCCATGCGGGGGGACCAGGTCGGGCATCTTCACTCCAGTTCAAAGTTGAAAGTTCAAAGTTAAAAGTTCAGAGTTCGGAACTTTGAACTCTGAACTTTTAACTTT
>DASSAT010000314.1:0-2854 GCA_035699305.1 Fimbriiglobus sp.
GAGCTTGCACGGTGGGCCTCGAAGACTCGGCCCACCCTACTAGGCTAGGCAGCGGGATTGTTCAGCCACTTCCTCCGCAAGCTCGGCTCGTTCGCCGGTCGGCTGGACCGCACGGTCGCCGCTGGCGGGCTGGTGTGGCGAGTCGAACCGGCGGGTGTCGAGTTGTTCGGCCTCAATGGCCCGGACCTCACCGCCTGGGAGAAGGCCGGACTTGTCGAAGTCGTCAAGCAAAACCTTCAACGAACCATCTCCCGCGTCCGACTTCCCGGCGGGACCGTGTACGTCAAGCTGTGCCGGGCGAACACGCCGCGGTCGTGGGCACGTGAAGTCCTCCGCCCCGCGAAGGCGCGGCTCGAATTCGAGAACGCCCTCGCGCTGCGAAAACTCGGCATCGGCGCCGTGGAACCGCTGGCGTGGGGCGGCGAACCCGGACCGCTTCCGGGCGACAGCTATCTGATCACCCGCGCCCAGGACGCGGCGATACCGTTCCTCGACTTCCTCGAAGCGAGCCATCCGCCGGCCGTTCGCCGGGCGGTGGCTGGCGGGTTCGCCCGGTTCCTCGCCCGGCTTCACGACGCCGGCGTCGCCCACCCCGACCCGCATCCGGGCAACTTCCTGGTCGAACTGCCGAAGTTCGTCCTGACCGACCTGCACGCGGTCCGCTTCGGCCGGCCCCTCGATTGGCCGGCAACCCGGGCCAACCTCACGTTGCTCAACCGCTGGTTCCAGGTCCGCGCCAGCCGGGCCGACCGGCTGCGCTTCTGGCGAACCTACGTCGGCGCACGGACGACCCTTTCGGCCCCCGACGCCGATCGGATGGCCCGCGACCTGGAGACGGCAACGGAAGTGTCCAACCTCCGGTTCTGGGCGTCGCGCACGGCCCGGTATCGGACCGACAACCGCGACTCCCACCGGGTCCGCGGTCCCAGCGCGTCGGGGTATGCCGTCCGCGACCTGCCGGACGAACTCCTCTACGTCTGGCTCGCGGACCCGGATGCGCCATTCGCCGGCGCGCGATTGCTCAAGGACTCCCGCACCTCGACCGTCGCGGAACTGACGATCGACACCCCGACCGGGCCGCGCGCCGTCATCTACAAGCGGTTCAACCTGAAGTCGCCGATCGGCGCTTTGAAAAACTTGCTCCGCCCGTCGCCGGCCCTGCGTTCGTGGGTGACGGGCAACTCGGTCCGCGACCGTGGCATGCCGACCGCCCGACCGCTGGCAGTTTTCCACCGCACCCGGTTCGGCGTCCCGCTGACCGGGTACGCGGTCTTCGACAAGGTGCCGGACGCGCTCGGCCTCCCCGAGGCGGTAGCCGCGTCGCGCGGCCGGCCCGCTGTCTTGCGCGACTGGGCCGACCGGCTCGGTCGGCTGGTCCGCCGGATGCACGACCGGCAGGTGTCGCACCGCGACCTGAAGGCTCCGAACGTGCTGATTTCTGGCGGCGAGCCGGTGCTGATCGACCTCGTCGGAGTGGAGACTAGCCGGCCGGTGCCGCGGGCGGTCCGCGTCCGCGACCTCGCCCGTCTGAACGCCAGCTTCCTCGGCTCCGATGTCGTCAGCCGGACGGACCTGTTGCGGTGTCTGCGGGCGTACCTGGGCTGGGGGCTTCACGGCAAGGGGGACTGGAAAAGCTGGTGGAGGCAGGTCGGGGAGGCAACGCGGGCGAAATCGGAACGCAACGCCCGGGCCGGCCGCCCCCTGGCCTGAGTGTAGTCCGCTCGCTCCGCGAGCGGGTTCGAAAGACCGCTCGCGGAGCGAGCGGACTACATTTTGAAGTGTCGGTAGCGGTCGTGCCGATAATACTCAGCCGCAACCGCTCTCGCCCCGGTCTCGCCGTCGGGGTATGGTGGGTCGGCTCGCACCGCCGGACGTGCAAGGATGCCCATGGGCCGTCTCCCGCCGACCCCCCGCCGCCTTGCCAATTGCGCCGCGCTGGCGGCGGTCCTGATGGCCGGGTGTGAAGCCTTGCGGACCGGCGCGCCACGCCCCTCCGCCAGTGGTGAGCGTGCCCCGGCGTCCGGCCCCGCCCCGAAGAAGCCCGGCGGCGTGTACCCGCCGCTGCGCGTCTCCCGCTTCGTCTTCTACGCCGACGTTCCGCTGGAGCCGAACGACGCCGTCTTCAAGGAACTGGAGGACCTGCCCGACCAAGTCCAGCGGGAACTCCGCCTGCCGGTCAGCAACTCGGTGATTCAGGTCTTCCTGTTCGACGACCAGGAGCGGTACGAGGCGTTCATGAAGGACCGATTCCCGTGGCTGCCGGTCCGCCGGGCGTACTTCATCGCCGACCAGAAGCGGCCCGGGTCGGCCGACGACCTGTCCGTGTACACCTGGATGGGGCCGCACCTGCGGACCGACCTGCGGCACGAGTTGACCCACGCGCTCTTGCACGGCGTCCTCAAGGGAGTGCCGCTGTGGCTGGACGAGGGGCTGGCCGGGTTCTTCGAGCAGCCGCCGTCGCACGACGGGGTGAACCCGGAGCACCTGGACGCGCTGCGCAAGGGGCCGTTCCAGCCGGACCTGGGGCGGCTGGAGAAGATCGGCCAGGTGTCGCAGATGGAGAAGCCGGAGTACCGCGAGTCGTGGGCGTGGGTCCACTTTCTGCTGCGCGGCGACCCGCACGGCAAGGCGGCGCTGCTCGACTACATGCAGCAACTCCGCGAGAACCCGACCCCCGGCCAACTCCTGCCGCGGCTGCGGGAGGCGGTCCCCGACCCGCCCGCGGCGCTGGCCGACCACCTCGCGCGAACGACCCTCCCGACCCCGACCGCCCGTGGCCGTGTGAAGTAATAGAGTCGCTGCACAATTGAGTGTCGAGTCCGTAAGTTGTCGCGATGAGCCACACCGATCGCCT
>DASSAT010000315.1:0-2799 GCA_035699305.1 Fimbriiglobus sp.
TCGACCTGATCGAGTACTGGAACAAGCAGCGCGGCTAATGTAGTCCGCTCGCTCCGCGAGCGGTCTTCGGAATCCGCTCGCGGAGCGAGCGGTCTACATTCTGGAGCCCCCGATGCCCGAATCCCCCGACCACGGCTTCTCGACCCGGGCCATCCACGCCGGCCAGCCGCCCGACCCGGCGACCGGCGCAACGGTCGTGCCGATCTATGCCACCTCGACCTACACCCAGGAGGCGGTCGGCAAGCACAAGGGGTACGAGTACTCCCGCAGCGGCAACCCGACCCGCACCGCCCTGGAGACGTGCCTCGCGGCCCTGGAAGGCGCGGAGCGCGGCCTGGCGTTCGCCTCCGGGCTGGCTGCGACCACGGCGGTCTTCGGGGCGTTGCTCAAACCTGGCGACGAGGTTGCCGCCAGCGCCGACCTGTACGGCGGCACGTTCCGCCTCATGGAGCGCGTGTTCAAGCCGTGGGGCCTCGTCGCCCGGTACACCGACGACCCGACGCCCGACGGATTCAAGCCGATCATTACCCCGAAGACGAAGCTCGTCTGGATCGAGACGCCGACCAACCCGCTGCTGCAAGTCCTCGACATCGCCGCGATCGCGGAACTGAGCCACAAGGCGGGCGCGGTCCTGGCGGTGGACAACACCTTCGCCTCGCCGTACCTCCAGCAGCCGATCCGGCTCGGGGCGGACCTCGTCGTCCACAGCACGACGAAGTACCTCGGCGGCCACTCGGACGTGGTCGGCGGGGCGGCGGTCGGTCGAACCGACCTGATGGAGCCGATCAAGTTTTACCAGAACGCGGCCGGCGGGGTGCCGGGGCCGTTCGACGCCTACCTGACGCTGCGCGGCGTCAAGACGCTGGCCGTGCGGATGGACCGGCACTGCGCCAACGCCGCCGAGTTGGCCGACTGGCTTCGGGGACAGCCACAGGTCGAGAAGGTCTACTACCCCGGCTTCAAGGACCACCCGGGGCACGCGGTCGCGGCCCGGCAGATGAAGGCGTTCGGCGGGATGATCTCGCTGCGGCTCAAAGGCGGCGCCGACGCGGCGCGGCGGTTCCTGAGCCGGACGAAGCTGTTCAGCCTGGCGGAGAGCCTGGGCGGAGTCGAGTCGCTGGTCTGCCACCCGGCGACGATGACGCACGCGAGCATTCCGGTCGAGGTGCGGACGGCCCGCGGGGTGGACGACGGGCTGATCCGGCTGAGCGTCGGCATCGAGGACATGGAAGACTTGGCGAACGACCTGGGGGCCGCGCTAGCATAGGGGAGGTCGGACTGTGCCCGACGGGCTTCCGTCACAGTCGGACTCACCACAGGAGGTATCCCCATGCGCGTCCGGTACGTCACCACCGTCCTCGGCCTCGGAGCGTTCGCGCTCGTCTGCCTGGCGCCGGAGTCGGCGCAAGCCCAGCGCCGCATGGGCTGGGGCCGAGGTAACGCCGGCTACTACCCGGCCAGCCCCATCTACGGCAACGCTTGGCAGCCTGGGTACTACGGCGCCCCGGCGGCCTACGGCCCCGGCCTGTCCTACGCGACCCCGATGTACCAGCCGCAGCCGAACACCTACCCGTCGCTGCAGCTCTCGGCGGAAACCCGCTCCTTCACGGCCCCCGCGTACCAACAGCAGCCGTACGGCTACCAGTCGCCCGCCGCGCCGTGCCCGCCCGCGCGGCCCATCTCGCCCTCCGCGCTGACGTCGGCGCCCCCGCAGGCCATGCCGTCCGCCGCGTCGGGGGCCGCACAGCCCGCGGCGGCCACCACCGTCACCGCCAACGACAACTCCTTCGAGCCGAAGACGCTCAACATCCGGCCGGGGACGACCGTCACCTGGACGAACCGCGGCGAGCACGCCCACACGGTCACGTTCGACAACGGCGTGGACTCCGCCGACATTGCGCCCGGCGGGTCGTTCAGCGCGACGTTCCCGCACGCCGGGACGTACCACTACCTCTGCCGCCACCACGAAGGGATGAAGGGCACGGTCGTCGTCGGCGAGGGCGGTGGCTCCGGCGCCTCCGGGCCGGCGAACTGAAAAGAGGCGGGCCGCCCCTGGGACCGCGGCCGTCCCGGCCGCTCTTGCTCGGCCAGTTCGGGACCTTCGGCGACGGCCGAGCGCCCCGACGGGTGTAGCAAGTGCGGCCGGGACGGCCGCGGTCCCAGGGAGACGGGTCACTTCTTGACCCGTTTGAACTTCTGCAACAGGTAGCCGCTGCCCGCCTTGCTTTCGAGCTTCTTCGGCCGATCGTCGCCCTTGATGTTCAGGACGATGGTGTGCGTGTCGTCGGTAAGCTCGTAGATGCCGAGCAGCTTCTTCCCCTTGAGCTTCCCCTCGGAGGTCACGGTGATCGTGATCTCCTTCGGCTTCTTCGTCGGGTCCAGCTCAAAGACGGACTCGGCCTTCACCTCGCCGCCGACCCGGATCACCCGCTTGTTGCCCTTGACCGTCAGCTTCAGTTCCTTGACCTCGTCCTCCGGCACCGCATCCTCGCCGTCGTTGACGATCTTCACCGCCTGCCACTGGCCGGCGAACCTCGCCATCTCCTTTTTGACCGCGTCGTCCTTGTCGCCGCCGGCCGCGGCCGCCGCGAGGCCGGCCGCCAGCAGGAGAGAGGAAAGCGCCCGCATGTCACGCCCTCGGGTGGCCCAGCGGGTCGGGAGAAGCCCGCGGCTCCCCCGTCCCGCCGCAGTTCGATGATAGGCACGGTGCGGTCATCGGGAACGGATGGTAGCCTGGGAGGGCGAACTGGTTCGCGGGCCGCCACGGAGGGCGGCCCCTACGGGCGTCTCGTAGGGGCC
>DASSAT010000316.1:0-17067 GCA_035699305.1 Fimbriiglobus sp.
GTCAACCCCAACTTTAATGTCTGTTGCTGGCTTGTCAACTCGCGTCCGAGTTATGCCTAACCAGAAGGGCGACACACGGCTACACTGTCTCGCCCTTTCAGGGCTTCGGAGGTGGGGCCGCGATCCCAGGGCTGCGCCCTGGGCTGAGGACTCTCAGCCCTTCGGGCTGAAGACAGGGCCACCCGACGACGAGGTTTTCAACAGAGCATCATTCCGTCATTCGTCATTCGTGACCGAGGAGGTGGCCTATGTCCGAGTTGCCCCAGGTTCCGCCAAGGTGCATCCACCTGCACTGCAAGGCGATGGCGGTGTACGGCGAGGCGTTCGAGGACGACCCCGACTACCAGGCCGGACTGACGGACTTCTGGTGCGTGCGGACCGCCCGGCCGCTCGGCCCGGACGGCAGCGAGGTCGGGCTGCGTGAGTGCTGCGACCCCGAGCGCGACTGTTATCAGGAGTATTGAGGCGCGGGTGCGCCACGTCCGAGCCGCGACCGTCAGGGAGCGGTCAGCGTAACCGCTCCCTGACGGTCGCGGCTTGGATAAAACCCGCTACAAGGCGCGGATCGTGACGGTGGTGCGGGGGACGCCGGCGTTCCCCCCGTCCGCCCCCCAGACCGGACCGTTACCCCGGCGATCGTCACAACTCCATCTCGCCAACGTGGTTCGACCAGTTTGCCATTCGGGAAGATGGGAGAAATCGGGAACTCCTACTGTCTCGTCGGAATCCCATACACGACTGCCGCACGGGAGATGACACCCCCGCTGCGCGCGGAATACCCTTGTTGAACAGGGGAATCGCTACGCGATCGTGCCGCCGGTACGGCTCGGGCGAGTCCGTCCCGGCCGGGCGGCGCCGTAAAAACCGCTTCCCGCGCCAGTTGCCGACTGCGGTGCCCACTTTTTCCAGACTCTCTAGCCGGAATCGTTTTGTGCCGCATCACGGGGCTGTTATCCTTGCGCCGCCCCAACTCTCAACTGAACCCGCTTATTCTCCATAGCTTACCTCGATCGCCAGGGATTCGCCTCATGCGTAGCATCAACCGCGGCCGGACGTGGACCGGCTGGCTGACCCGCACCGCCTCCATCCTCCGGCCGTTCCCGGTGCTGCGGTTCGAACAACTCGAAGACCGGCTCGCCCCGGCGACGTTCACCTGGTCCGGGGTCGGTGCCGACGCCAACTGGAGCACGGCGGCCAACTGGGTCGGCGGTGTCGCCCCGGCCGGCAACTCCGCCGCCGTCGAGGACCTGGTCTTCCCCGCCGGGCCGACCGCGAAGACCGCGACCAACGACCTGCCGGCCGGCGGGGTGTTCAACTCCATCACGTTCGGCGCCGGCGGGTACACCCTCGCGGGGAACCCGATCGTCCTGGGCCTGCCGGCGACGACCGGCAGCGGGGCCATCGTGGTCAACACCGGGGCGCTGGGCAACGTCCTGAACATCGACACCAAGCTCGGGGCATCGGCCAACTTCGAGCAGACCATCACCGTCGAGTCCGGGGCCGAGTTGACCGTCGCCGGCAAGCTCAGTGGCAACGCCGGCTCGACGCTGACCAAGGACCGTCCCGGCACCCTCAAGCTCACCAACGACAACAGCGGGTTCCCCGGGACCATTCGGCTCCTGAACAGCTCCGGGGCGCTGGTCATTACTCACCCGCTGGCCCTGGGCGGCACGGCCGCCCCGACCATCGTCGGCACCAACTCATCGCTGCGGCTGGACAACGTGCCGGCGGCGATCACCGAGCCGCTGATCCTCAACGGCCCGGGCGTGGCCAACGACGGCGCGCTGTTGAACCTGGCCGGCAGCAACACCTGGGCCGGGCCGATCTCCCTGGACAGCAACAGCACCGTCGGCGCCGCCGCTGCCAGCACGCTGGCGATCACCGGCGTGATCAGCGACACGGGGGCCGGGCACGACCTCGTCAAGGAGGGACAGGGCGAGGTCCAGCTCAACGCCGCCAACACCTACCGCGGACTGACGACCGTACACAACGGCGTCCTGACCGTCGGCAACGCCAAGGCGCTCGGGGCGGACGGCTCCGTGGCGAGCGGGACCCTCGTCACCCAGACCCTGGTCGGGGCCGGGCAACTGCGGTTGGCCGACCCGGGGCTGAAGGGGTTCACCGTCGTCAACGAGTTCCTGACGCTCAACGGGGCGGGGCTGGGCGGGCTACCCAACCCGGGGTCGCTGACGAACGCGCTCGGCAACAACACCTGGGCCGGGCCGGTGACGCTGGGCAGCCCGGCCCCGGACGGCAAGAACGCCACGATCGGGGCGGCGGCCGACACCAACATGACCATCAGCGGCGTGGTGTCCTCGCCCAACGGCACGTTCCAGTTCATTAAGCGGGACAAGGGGCGGGTGATCCTCAACAACGCCAACACCTACACCGGCGCGACGTCCATCCAGGAAGGCATCCTGAACGTCCGCGACTCGAAGGCGCTGGGCGCCACGTCCGCCGGGACGACCGTCGCCAACAAGGCGTCCCTGGAGTACGAGGTCGAGGCCGCCGACCCGGCCAACATCCCGCGGTTCGACGCCCAGGGCCGCGACCTGTGGAACGACTCGGTCACCGCCGACGCGCACCGGCTGCGGATCTCCGAGCCGCTCAACCTCGCCGGCCGCGGGCTGAACAACGTCGGCGCCCTGCGCAGCATCAGCGGGATCAACGAGCACACGACGAACGTCTTGATCAACATCGACACCCCGAACCTGGCGGCGGCCGTCGGCGTCGAACCCGACCAGCGCCCCGGCCACCCGACCCCGGACGCCAGCTACTTCGTCAACGACTACAGCCTGACCATCACCGGCGTCGTCCAGAACGCCACCTCGAACAACCGGTTCGCCAATAAGTACAGCAACGACTTCGTGAAGCGCGGCGCCGGTCACCTGATCCTGCCGGTCGCCAACACCTACGCCGGCTACACCCGCATCGAGCAGGGGTGGGTGACCATCCAGAACAACCGCGCCTTCGGTGCCGACAAGTCGCCGGTCGTCTCCAACTCCGTGCAGCCGGGGACCTTCGTCAGCGACGGGGCGGCCGTCCACGTCCGGCCACTCGCCGCCGGCGACCCGCCGATGAGCATCGCCGAGAACATCACCATCACCGGCTTCGGCATCGAGCACCCGTACGCGTTCCTCAGCAAGAAGGGCGCGCTGATGAACCTGGGCGGGGCCAACGTCTGGGCCGGCGACATCGGCCTGTCCGACCAGGCGGCCGTCGGCGTCGAGCTGACCGACAAGTCCGCGACCAGCGAGCTGATCGTTACCGGGGCGGTGCGGGACGGGAGCACCCGCTGGCTGCTTACCACCGCCGGCGGGGGGAAGGAGGAGCGGTTCCTGCTGGAGACCGGTGCGACGTCCGGCAAGGTCCGCGTCCACTACGACATGTACACCATCGCCGACACGTTGACGGTGTACTACCCGGCCGGAAAATCCAAGGTCATCGACACCGGGGCGGTGCTCAACTCGAAGATCGTCACCGGCGTGTACGGCCCCGACACCGCCACCGCCATCGAGGTGGTGGTCAACGAGGGCGGCGGGTCGTCCACCTCCGCCTGGATCCTCAACGACGTGTCGGTGGAGCGGCCCGGCGGGCTGGTCAAGACCGGGTCGCGGATGCTCAGCCTGCGGGGCGAGGGCACCTACTCCGGCGCCAGCGAGGTCCGCGAGGGCACCCTGCGGGCCCAGAACGACACCGCCCTGGGGCTGAGGTCCAGCGGCACGTTCGCCTCCCAGCAGACGTACACCACCACCACGACCACCGTCGCCCCGGCCGCGGTGCTGGAGTTGACCGGCGGGCTGGCCGCGTTCAACGGCGGGGTCGCGGCCGGCATCCAGGTGTGGAACGAGCAACTCGTCCTCAACAGCCCCGGCTATCAGGTCGGCGTCGCTGGCGTCCCCGCCGGCACCTTCACCCTGACCTACGGCGGCCAGACCACCGTTTCGCTGTCGATCGCCGCGACCGGGCAGGAGGTCCAGGACGCCCTCAACGCCCTGTCGAGCGTCGCCGGGTCGGCGACGGTCACGCGGGCCGGCAACGTCTTCACCGTCGTCCTCGGCACTGCCCTGGGGGCCAACGCTGGCGTCCTGGTGGCGACGCCGACCCCGGCCAGCGGCGCCGAGGTCACGGTCAGCGGCGGCAACTTCCCGCTGGTCAATCTGTCGGTCAACCTGCCGGGCGACGACAACGCCTGGCGCGGCCCGGTCAGCCTCGGCGCGTCTAGCCGGGTGTTCGTCGAGCCGAACTCGCGGCTGTCGCTCCTGGGCGCGGTGGGCGACGCGACGAACCCAACCGGGTCCGACTTCGTCAAGCGCGGGCTGGGCGAGCTGGTCCTCGCTGGCGCGAACACCTTCCGCGGGACGACGGCGATCGACGAGGGCGTGCTGACCGCGATGAACAGCCAGGCGTTCGGGACGACCGCCGGCGGCACGGTGGTCGCCGACGGCGCCCAGGTGCAGCTCCAGGGGAGCCTGACCGTCGCTGGCGAGCCGCTGACCGTCTCGGGGTCTGGGGCGGGCGAGGTGCCGAACATCCCGGCCCGGTGGTTCAACACCGGCCCGACCCCGACCAACAACGGCCACTCGCCGCAGAACCTGCCGACCAGCGGGCGGATCACCAGCGTCGCCTCCGACCCGACCGACCCGGACGTGATCTACGCGGCCGCGGCCGGCGGCGGGCTGTGGAAGACCGAGAACGGCGGGCTGACCTGGGTGCCGCTCTTCGACGGCCCGAGTGCGCCCCCCGCGGCGGTGACGTTCGGCGGGTGGGTGGCGGTCGCCCCGACCAACCCGAACGTCGTGTACTTCGGGACCGGCGAGCCCAACGGCTGGCCGACCGACCAGCCGATCCCCGGCCAGGGCAACAACCTCGCCGACAACTTCGCCGGGTCCGGCGTGTACCGATCGACCAACGCCGGCGCCACCTGGGTCCTGTTGACCAGCGCCGACGGGTCCAACCCGCTCTTCGGCCAGGCGGTCACCAAGGTGATCGTCGATCCGACGAACGCGTTCCGGGTCTACGTGTCCAGCGGCACCAGCAACACGCGCAACGTGGCGCCGGATGCCGTGCCCGGCGTCTACCGGTTCGACGGCAACTGGGTCAACCTGACCGGGGCCCCGTCGTTCAACCGCGCGAACACGGTCGGCTCGGACCCGTTCGACGCGGACAGCGGCGGCCCGCCCCGCAACGCCGGCCCGGAGGACGACTACCGGATCCTGTTCCCCCAGAGCGACGCCACCTGGAGCGACATCCTCCTGATCGACCGCGGCGGCGGCTTGTGGATGCTCTACGCCGCGCTCGGCGACTCCAACCAGCGGTACTACGGCGGGACGCGGAACAGCCAGGGTATCTTCAACGCCGTCTACCGGACCGAGAACCCGCTGGTGGACAACCCGGACTGGTGGCTCGGCCAGGGATCGGGTGTCCCGCTGTCCCCGACAGCCGGCCCGGTGGTCCCCGTTCCGATCCCCGCGCTGCCGGACCCGACGATGCCCGACGGCCGCGGCGCCGGCTTTCCGGTCGGGCCGATTACCCCGCCGCAAGGCGATCCCAAACCCGCGGGGGACAACGGCTGGATCAAACTCGCCGGGGCTTTGTTCAACACCGTGCAAACCAACTACGGGAGCTTCTATTCGAACGAGATCATCCCGGGCTTCGTCAACGCGCAGATCCAGGTTTACGCCTCGGTGGCGCAACCGGACTGGAACGCGAACTTCGGCGAGTTGCGCTCCATTCAGAAGTCCGGCTGGGACGGCAGCCTCAACGACGCGTGGACCGCGGCAACGGCCAGCGGCCTCCCGGTGACTGAGATCTTCGGCGACGCGACCTTCGACCAGAACCTCAACAGCCCCTCCAACACCTACTTCGACAACGTCTTCCCCGCCCTGGGCGCTTACGACCACGCGATCCTCGTCCAGGACTACAGCCCCTACCGCGACACGAACTTCCCACCCGACACGTACAACAACGACCCCGTACGCAACACCTTCCTGCGCGACAACGACCCCAACGTCGTCTACATCGCGGGCAAGGAGAACATCTACCGGTCCACCGACGGCGGCGCCAACTTTGCCCCCCTCAACCCCGACGCCAACGGCGCCGGCCCGGCCCGGCAGTTCCACAGCCTCTACCTCGACCGGACCAACCGGCTGGTCAGCGGCAGCGACGGCGGCGTGTGGCGGTGGGACGGCGAGACCTTCAGCGACCTCAACGGCAACCTGGCCGTCACCCAACTCATCTCGGTCGATCCGCACCCGACCGACCCGACCAAGGCGCTGGCCGGCGCCCAGGACAACGGCACCCAGCGGTTCGACAACGACCTGGCGTGGCAGCGGCTCGACGACGACACCGGCACGACCAGCGGGGCGGTCCGGTACGACCCGCTCAACCCGCAGACCGCCTACGCCGTCCGCGACGGCCTGCTCCGAAAGACGACCGACGGCGGCGCGACCTGGACCACCATCCGCACCGTGTCCACCGGCGGGATCGACACCCCGCCGGTCATCGTCGAGTCGACGGCCGTTCTGAGCCTGTCCGGGGACCAGCCGTACAACATCTTCCCGCTGATCGTCGATCCGGTGAACCCGCAGCGGTTGCTCATCGGCGGGCCCAGAATCCTGAACTTGACCTTCACCCAGATCGTCAACAGCGGGCTGTGGGAGTCGTCCGACGGCGGAGCGACGTGGACCGACCTGCGGGCCACCAGCGGCGGCCTGATGCCCGTCACCGCCATCGGGGCGGCGACGTTCCAGGGCCAGTTCGCCGTCGATCCGGGCTTTCCGACGGTCACGGACAAGCTGTCCAACACCTACGACCCGAACACGATCTACGTTACCGACGGGACGCGGTTGGCGGTGACTAAGAACCGCGGCGTGTCCTGGTCTACCCGCACGCCGGTCATCACCGACCGGTCGTTCACCGTCACCTTCGCCGGCACCAAGGCCGCCACCGACGTCCCGCAGATGTCCTCGCTGGGCGGGCACTCCTCGGTGACGACCGTCACGCCGGGCAGCGCGGCCCCGGCCACCGACGAGGTGCAGCGGGTCGCCTTGATCGCCGTGAGCGGCTCGACGTTCACCCTCACGTTCGACGGCCAGACCACCGCCCCGATCCCGGTCGATGCCACCCTCGCCGACATCCTGGCGGCGCTGGAGGCCCTGCCCAACATCGACCCGGGCGACGTGACCCTGGCCGCGGGGCCGGCCGGCGGCGGCGCGCGGGTCATCACCGACCTGTCCGTTGACCCGAGCAACCGGGACACGATCTACGCCAGCCTGAGCTGGGGTAACGGCGTGGACGGCCCGCGGGTCATCCGGTCCAACGACGCCGGCCGGACCTGGACGGACATCTCCGACAGCCCCACGCTGCCGACGGTGGCGATCTGGAAGCTGGTCGTCGATCCGCGGGACGGGACCGCCTACCTCGGCACCGACAGCGGGGTCTGGCAACTCCCCGACGCCGACACCACCGACACCTTCACCTGGTCCCGGTTCGGGTCCGGGATGCCGACCGTCCAGGTCCGCGACCTGGTCATCAACCAGACGCTCAACACGCTGACGGCCGCGTCCTACGGCCGCGGCATGTTCCAGCTATTCCTGCCCAACACGGAGGCCAGCTCCGGGGCGATCCGGGCAGCCAGCGGCTCGTCGGTCTGGACCGGGCCGGTCACGCTCGTCGGCGATACGGCGCTCGGCGCCGCCGGCACGCAGCAGATCCAGAACGGCATCGCTGCCGCGTCCCTGAACATCATCGGCGTCGTTAGCGATAGCCCGGTCGGCGGCAACTTCGTCTTGCGGAAGATCGGCCGCGGCACCGTCACCCTCTCCGGCAGCAACACCTTCGGCGGGAAGGCGCTCGTCGAGGAGGGCGTACTCCAGGTCAACAACCCGCGGGCGCTCGGCTCCCCGACCACGGGCAACACCGTCGTCACCGCCGGCGCCGCCCTGGAGCTGCGGTCCGACCTGGAGCAGGAGCCGGTCACGATCAACGGCGACGGGTTCCTGTTCAACGGCCACAACACCGGCGCCCTGCGCAACGTCTCCAACGACAACACCTACACCGGCACCCTGACGTTCGGCACCGACACCACCATCGGGGTGGACTCCGGCACCAGCCTGACGGTCGGCCAGAAGCCGACCCTGCTCGGCACCGGGACGATCACCGACGGCAAGAGCAGCTTCAAGTTCGACAAGGAACTCAGCGGCACCCTGATCCTGGCCGGCGGCAACACCTACGACGGGCTGACCCGGGTGGTGCAGGGGGCGCTCCAGGTGCAGCACGCCAACGCCCTGGGCGGCACGGCGGTCGGCACCCAGGTGCTCGACGGGGCGGTGGTGGAGATCGCCCGCAACAGCGTTACCCTGGCCGAGACGACGGTGGCCGGCGAGCCGCTGACCCTGTCCGGGACCGGCATCTTCGGCACCGGGGCGCTGCGCAACGTCCGCCTCGACTCCGACCCGACCGGGACCAACAACAACGCCTGGCAGGGGCCGGTCACGCTGAACATCGCCCCGAACTTCTTCCCGCAGACGGCGCCGGGCACGCAGGTCGGCATCGGCGTCGCCGACGCCCGCGACACCCTGACCCTGGACGGGGTGGTCGGCCAGGACTCCACGCAGGCGTCGTTCGGGCTGGTGAAGGTCGGCCCCGGCCTGCTGGCGCTGACCAGGGCCAACACCTTCACCGGCGTCGTCAGCATCAACGAGGGGTCGGTGCTGGTGCGCAACGGCGACGCCCTCGGCGTGGGGGTCTCGCCGGAGGTGCAGACGCTCAACGTGGTCGGGACGTTCAACCCGGCCACCGGCAAACCGTACACCTACACGCTGTCGTTCCAGGGGAAGGCGACTGCCCCGATCAACGCCACGGCCGATGCGAAGACCGTCCAGACTGCTCTTGAGGGGCTGACCACGGTCGGAGCCGGCAACGTGCTGGTCTTCGCGACGCCGAGCGTCGCCGGCCAGGTGCTGACCGTCACCTTCCAGGGGACGCTGGCGGGCGCGAACCAGCCGCAGCTGGTCTCCAGCCCGCAGTCCGGCCTGGCGGTCAACGTCGTCAATGCCCAGGAGGGCGGGATCGGGACCGTGCTCGCCGACAAGACCGCCCTGGTGTACGACGCCGCCCTGGTCGGCGGCGCCATGACCGTCCCCGAACACCTGACCCTCCGCGGCGACGGGCTGGCCGGCGAGGGCGGCCTGACCAACCTGGCCGGCGACAACGTCCAAAGCGGCGACGTCGTGCTCGCCTCCGACACCAGCATCGCGGTCGCGGCCACCACCTCCCTGATCGTGACCGGGTCGGTGATGGACCCGACCCCGACCCCGGTGCCGACCGCCCGGCTGCGCAAGCTCGGCACCGGCGCCCTGGTCTTCGGCAACGCCAATCCCTACGGCGGCAAGACCCTCATCGACCAGGGCGTGCTGCGCATCACCAACGGGCTGGCCCTGGGCGCGGTCCGGAACGAGGTGCAGAACGTACTGGTCCTGGCCACCAATGGCACCTTCACCCTGAACTTCGCCGGGCAATCGACCGCGCCGCTGGCGTTCAACGCTCTCGACACCGACGTGCGGACGGCCCTCAACGGCCTGTCGAACATCGGCGGTGTGGGCGGCAGCGTCGCCGTGGTGCGGACCGCGGTCGGCAGCGGGTTCCACTACACCGTCACCTTCGGCGGCACCCTGGCCAACGCCAACGTGCCGCGGATGGACGTGACCTTCACCGGCGGCGTGTTCGCCGAGGTCACGACCGCCCAGGACGGGTCCGAGGGGACCGTGGTCGCCGACGGGGCCACCCTTCAGGTCGGCGGCGGCATCACCGTGGCCGGCGAGAAGGTCACGGTCATCGGCGCCGGGGTGGGCGGCCAGGGGGCGCTGGATAACGTCAACGGCACCAACACCTGGGCGATCCCGCTGACGCTGGCCGGCGACGCGACCATCGGCGCCGCCAGCGGCCTCCTGACCTTCACCGCCCCGATCACCGATGGCGGCAAGGGCTTTAACGTGCTCCTCGTCGGCCCGGGCACAATCGAATACGCCGGGACGGTGGACAACCAGTACACCGGCACCACCACCGTCAGCGGGGCCGTCCTGCGGCTCAACCAGCCGAGCGGGGTGGCGGTCGTCGGCCCGCTGGTGGATGGCACCGCCACGACCTCGGGGCTGGTCCTGGAGCTGCGCCCGAACCAGATCGCCGACACCGCCCCGGTGACGGTGAACCCGGGCAGCGCCTTCTTCCTGAACGAACAGTCGGACCGGATCGGCCTGCTGACCGTCACCGACGGCTTCGTCGTCACCGGCGGCGCCGCCGGGACGCTGACGGTCGCCGGGCTGGCCATGACCGGCGGCACGATCCAGACGGGCGTCGCCGGCGCCGTGGTGCTGGAGGGGAACGTCACTGCCACCTCGTCGGCGACCGGGCCGGCGACGATCGCCGGCCCCGGATTCCTCAGACTCAACGGCGCCGACCGGACGATCACGGTCGCCGACGGGCCGGACGCCGAGGACCTGGTCCTCTCGGCGGTCCTGGTCGCCACAGGCGCGGAGCAACTCGTCAAGGCCGGCGCCGGCCAGATGGCCGTCGATAGCACGACGTTCGACGCCCCGATCACCGTCCAGGCCGGCGAACTCCAGGTGAACGACTCGGCCGATGTCGGCCCGGTCCGGCTGGCCGGCGGCACCCTCAGCGGCGGCGGCTTCGTGGACACGATCACCGGGACCGCCGGGCCGGCCGTCGGCACCGTCAGCCCGGGGGTCAACTTCAGCACCAGCCCGTTCGGCGTCCTGACCAGCGACGGCAACGTCGCCTGGGGGCCGCAGACCACGTTCTTCGTGGACCTGTCGGCGCCGGCCGTCGGCAACCCGTCCCCTGGCGGCACCTACGACGTACTCGATGTCGGCGGGGCGATCGACCTCGGCGGGGCGACCCTGGCCGGCCTGTACGGGGCCAACATCGAGTTGGCCGACCAGTTCACCATCGTTACAGCCGCCGGCGGGGTGACGGGCAAGTTCGCCGAGCCGTTCGGCGCCAACGTGGCGTTCATCGACGGTCGCAAGTTCACCGTGGAGTACCAGCCGAACGCGGTCGTGCTGACCAAGTTACTGGCCGACGCCATCGTCGCGGTGTCGTCGTCGGCCAACCCGTCCACGCTCGGCCAGCCGGTGCTGTTCACCGCGAACGTCACCCCGGAGCCGGGGGCCGGCGGGCTGATCGACAGCAAGGTGACGTTCACCCTGGACGGGACGACGAAGTTCACCGCGCCGGTGGACGCGACCGGCGTCGCGGTCTTCGACCCAGGCCCGCTGGCCGGCGGCACCCACACCCTGACCGTGTTCTTCGACGGCGACCCGGCGACGTTCAACCCGGCCGGGCCGGTCAGCCTGGTGCCGGACCAGTTCGTCGAGGTGCCGGCCATCGACCCGCTCGGCAGCACCCCGCCGTTCTTCTCGCCGAACAACAGCCCCGGCGTGCAGGACGTGGCGGCGATCGCCACCAAGGTCCAGCAGGAGCGCTCCAAGACGGACTGGACGGTCACGGTCCGCGACGGCGGCGGCGGCGTCGTGCGGGTGTTCACCGGCCAGCAGCCGGCTGGGGCCGTCAACACGGTCCCCGTCGTCGCCAACTGGGACGGCAAGGACGGCGGCGGGGCGTTCGTCCCGGACGGCAAGTACACCGCCGTCGCGTCGTTCGCGGACCAGTGGGGGAACAAGGGCACGACCAACGTGGCCGCGGTCACGGTGGACAACACCGCGCCGACCGTCGGGCCGCTGGTCAACGAGCATCCGGTCATCGCCCCGGGCACCAGCTCCACCGTGCCGACGACCACCCGACTGACCGACACCGTCGGCGACCTGAACCTGACCAACTGGACGCTGACCGTCGCCGACGCCAACGGCAACCCGGTGCGGACGTTCGTCGGCGCCGGCACCACGGTGAACGTGACCTGGGACGGCCGCAACCTGGTCGGGGCGTTCGTGCCCGACGGCATCTACACCGTCACCCTGACCGCCACCGACCGGGCCGGCAACACGACCAGTTCGGCCGTCCCCGTCGTCGTGCTGACCCAGCCGCCGGTGGTGGCGCTGGCCACCAACAGCCCGAGCGCCTACGGCCAGGCGATCACCCTGACCGCCACCGTCAGCATGCCGTTCCCGGGGCTGACCGACCTGCTCGCCGGCGACCCGGTGCAGTTCTTCCAGGGTTCGACGCTCCTGGGCACCGGCAACCTGGCGCTGGACAACGGCCAGTTCCGCACCACCCTGACCCTGCCGGTCCTCGACGTCGGCACTTACACCGGCTACACCGCCATCTACCTGCCGACGGCCGAGTTCCTCGGCGCCCAGTCGGCGGCCGTCACCCACGTCGTCACCCCGGCGCAGCTGGCGGTGTCGGCGGACAGCCTGGTCAAGCCCTACGGGACGCCGCTGCCGCCGCTGACCTTCACCACAGTCGGGCTGGCCAACGGCGACACCGCCGCCGAGGTGCTCGCCGGCGCCCTGGCGACCACCGCCACCCAGCAGAGCGTGGTCGGCGACTACCCGATCACCCAGGGCAGCCTGACCCTGCTGAGCGGCAACTACACGCTGACCTTCACCCCGGGCACGCTGACCGTCGTCCCGTCGCAGGTGGTGGTGACGGCCGACAGCCTGACCAAGGTGTATGGGGCGCCGCTACCGCCGCTGACGGTCGCCGTCGCCGGGCTGGCCCCGTGGGACACCGTGGCCGGCACGATCGTCGGCGCCCCGGCGACGACCGCGGTCGCGGCCAGCAACGTCGGGGTCTACCCGATCACCCAGGGCACGATCGCCCTGGCGAACCCGGGCAACCCCAACTACGTCCTGAGCTTCGTCCCGAGCACGCTGACCGTCACCCCGGCCCCGCTGACCGTGACCGCGGACAATCAGACGCGGCTCTACGGCGACCCGAACCCGGCCCTGACGTACACGGTCGGCGGGTTGGTCAACGGCGACCTCCAGCAGGATGTGGTCGCCGGCGAGTTGGCGACGCCCGCGGTCGTGCCCAGCCCGGTCGGCGACTACCCGATCGTCCAGGGCAGCCTGACGGCGAGTGCGAACTACCAGGTCGCGTTCGTCAATGGTGTCCTGCATGTGGCCCCGGCGCCGCTGACCGTCCGGGTGGCCGACGCGCGCCGGGTGTTCAACACCCCGAACCCGCCGTTCACCGCGACGTTCGAAGGGCTACGGCTGGGCGACACCCCGGCCGTGGTCAGCGGCGTGGACCTGACGACCACCGCGACCCAGGAGAGCGTGGTCGGTAAGTACCCGATCTTCTCGGCCACGACCCCGACGGCGCAGAACTACGCGGTCACGGTGGTGCCGGGGACGCTGACGGTCGGCTACCTGCGGCCGGACGAGATCACCGCGATCCCGTCGGCGGTGGCGTTCGGGTCCGGGTCCGGGGTGCCCGCGCAGGTGAACTCCTTCCAGCCGCCCAGTGGGCTGTTCCATCCGACCCTCTCCCCGTTCGACCCCGGGGTGGCGTTCAACCGAAGCTTCACCGGCGGGGTGCGGGTGGCGGCCGCCGACTTCACCGGCGACGGCGTCTCCGAGATCGTGCTGGCGACCGGCCCCGGCGCCCCGACCCTGGTAACGGTGCTCGACGGTAAGACCCGGGCCGAGGTGTTCCGCCTCAACCCGTTCGAGGCGAGCTTCACCGGCGGGGTGTTCGTGACCGTCGGCGACGTGACCGGCGATGGGGTGCCGGACCTGGCCGTCAGCCCGGACGAGGGCGGCGGCCCGCGGATGCGGTTGTTCGACGGCAACGGGTTCGGCCAGCTCGCCGACTTCTTCGGCATCGACGACCCGAACTTCCGCGGCGGCGCCCGGGCCGGCATCGGCGACATCAACGCCGACGGCTACGGCGACCTCGTCGTGGCGGCCGGGTTCGGCGGCGGCCCGCGGGTGGCGGCGTTCAGCGGCAAGGCGCTGACCCGCGGCGAGCAGACGCGGTTGTTCGCCGACTTCTTCATCTTCGGCGGCACGGACGCGACGACGCTGCGCAACGGGGTGTTCATCGCGGCCGGGGACGTGAACGGCGACGGGTTCGCGGACGTGGTGGCCGGCGGCGGCCCGGGCGGCGGCCCGCGGGTGCTGGTGGCCGACGGCAAGACGCTGTTGAGTTCCAACGGCCAGACGGTGACGCCGGTGGCGAACTTCTTCGCGGGCGACACCAGCAACCGCGGCGGCATCCGGGTGGCGGTGAAGAAGCTGGACACGGACCAGTTCATGGACGTGGTGACGGGGGCCGGCGACGGCGGCGGGTCGCGTGTGACCGGCTACAGCGGCGCGGCGCTGATCTCCGCGGCGAACCCGCCGGCGCTGATCGCGTTCGACGCGTTCGACAACGTACTCAACGGCGTGTTCGTCGGGTAGGGGCAGGTGATGGAGAAGCGAAGTGGGCGACTGGGTCTCCCCGGTCGCCCGCTCCGCGTAGCTGGAGTCACCATCTGTCGGGTCACTATCCGGCAAGGAAGACCCGTGGATAACACGCTATCTGGTTAAGTTAGGCCTCTGCACCGGGGAGTCAGAGGTGGAATATCTCGAACTCCAAGACGTAGTGTCCGCCATGCTGGCGCACGAAGAACGAGCTTGCGACGCCCATCAGCGGAATCTCGTCGTTCTTGCGGTCGGCCGGCTCCGTCGTCACCGGCACCTGCGCCATGAACCAGCCCCAGCCGTCCTGGTTACGCGGCTGGAACTGCGCGTCGTCGTTGATGACGCCGACCAGCCGCTCATTCGGCACCACGACGGACCACGGGGCGTCGCCGCCGTAGAAGGTGGTGATCCGGCTCTTCATTTGCTCGGGGGTCCAGGAAGTTCCCTTCGGCCAGTGGAGAGCTTCGAGCGCCCGCTGGTAGTTGTCGTTGGCCAGTAACTCGACCCACTGCCAGAACCCGGCTAGGTAGTTGGGCTTGGAGTCCACCAGTGGCAAACGGATGAGTCGCTCGCCGTTCAGGTTCAAGTTCGCCATCCTCGGAAGCCCTCTGCGGCCTAACGCTCCGGTTCAGCGGCGGGCCGCGCAGCGGACCGTCCGCTGCAACCGGTTGTTAGCCGTCTGCTCATTCTTCGGACGCCGAGAGCGTGCGAATCACCGAACTGAGTGCCACGATTTCGAGCGACGCGGGACATTCGGGCCAATTGTGGCGCCAGCACACGATGAGGTCGCAGCCGTCCGGATGGTGCCCATGGTCTCGGAAGTTCCGACTCTCGAACTCAAACTCGATGCGCACGCGCTGCCACTTTCCCGCATCGACTTGACGCTTGGCCTCGCAGTCGGGGTATCCAGTCTGGACGGCCTCAACGTGATAGCCCAACTCGCGAGCCACCATGCCGAAGAGGAAGACAACGCCTTGCTCGTTCACAGGCTCGTGACGAAGACCCCGGAAGTCGATGGGGTTCCCGTAGGTCGGACGGTCGTCGAGCTTGCTGTGCCGATGGTTGGGCGCGGACACCGAGCTTGTGCCTGGATGTGTGACCGCAAGTGGCGATGACGCTGCGATCGGTGGCCGTGCGTGCTCAAGGGGCAGAAGCGCAATGACATCCGCCCATTCCGGCTTGCCGTCCGCGAACTCCCGAAACTTCAGAGGAACCGCTGACCATGGACCGAACCGCTTCTCGAAAACGCCAGGGCTGTAGGTTCCGTCGCGCCGATACTGGTCGCGGGTCGGAATCCGTCGTTCACGCCGCACGAACTCACCCCAGTCTTCCAGGAGCACTTCGGGATCGATGGCAACGTTCGTTGAGTGGGGCTCCAACCCGGCCGCCCGAACGGCCTCCCGCCAACTCGGGAAGTGCTTCATAACCTGGTACTCGGTCATGCCCGACGAGCCCTTGAACTCCGCGCGAGACGGCGGGCGCCCGAGCGACTTTGCAGCCGCGCGGATCGCGTTCAGGACTTCGTCTCGCTCGGGTAGGGCGGTGGCCATCTCATCTCAGTACGGCTAACTCGGAATTGGCTTGCGCCGGCGCAACCTATCGCGGCGTCCGATGGACGGCTTTGCTGCGCCGGCCATTGGCCGGCAGGCTATCACCCGCGCGACCGTCCCGCAATAGACTGCACACCGAACTTCGTGCCCCTGTAGCTCCTGCCGTGAGAGGAGCCGGGGCCGGGGACTCGACGCATCGCCTCGCGGTGCGGTATTATAGTGCGACAGGGCCGCGACAGTCCGGCCGAACCCGGGGGGACGTACTTATGGAGCACTCGCCGCTGAGGGACTGGATTCAGGCCGTGCCGTTCATCCCGTTCACCGTCACCATGTCCAGCGGACGGGAGGTGCAGGTGACCGGGCCGGAGATGATAATCCTCGGCAAGCGGTGGGATACGGTGGCGTTCGTGGACGAGGAGGGATACGACCGCACGGTACTCATCCGCCACTCCCACATCACGACCATCGACGCCTACGACCCCGTGCAGACGGGCACACCGGAGGACTGACCTCCGATAGGCGTCCGCCCCGAGAGAAGCGCAAGCGACTTCGCATGCCCCTCGGGGGACTAACGTCCCCCGCTCGCCGGGTTAGGCAGCGATGAACTTGCCACTTCCTTGACCGGCTGCGCGGCCAGCGTGTAGACCTGGGCGGTGCCATTCGACAACGCCACCGCGATCCGGTCGCCGGCCGGGTGCAGCGCGAGGTCGCGGCCACCCGCCGGCAGCTTGACCTCGTGCGAACTGACGTCGTCCCCCGCCCAGAACCAGACCCGCCCGCCACTGCCGCCGCCGACCGCGGCGACAAGCCCGGGCGGAAACGCCACGCCCCACGCCGTCCCCTGGAAGGCGTCCTTCGGCTTGAACTGCCGGGCCTTGCCGGTCGTCCAGTCGAACGCCACCACCAGCGGGTTGCCGACCCCGGCGAAGGCGTTCGATACGTTGGTGATGCCGCAACAGGCGAGGTGCGCCCCGGCCGTGTCGAACGCGATCCCGCGGGCGCCGCCGATGTCGGCGCGAAACCCTCCGTCGTACTTGTGAAGGAGCTTCGCGTCCAGGTCACGGACGCACGTGCCGGTGTTCAAATCCCAGTCCTTGACCACGCCCTTGAGGTCGGCCGACGCCAGCCGG
>DASSAT010000317.1:0-2389 GCA_035699305.1 Fimbriiglobus sp.
AGCCCGCTCGCGGTGCGAGCGGACTACTCTTTGAACGGGAACAGCTTCTGCAGCTCCTCCGGCGGCGGCATCCGGCCGTACTCGCAGACTTCGAACGCCTCGGCGTACTTCACGCGCCCGGCCTTGTCCGCGCCGTACCACTTCGCCAGCTCTAGCCCGAACCGCTTCGGCGTGGCGGCGAACCGCCGGGCGAAGCCGTCGCGGACTTCCTTCTTGCGGGCGGCCACCTTCGCGGCGTTGGACGGGTCCGGCACCAGCTGCGGGCCGCCGTTGGCCCCGCCCTCGTAGAACTGCGAGTGCAGCGCCTCGATCGCCGCCAGCTTCTTCTCGATCACGTCGTCGATCGCCACCACCACGTCGGCGGTGAACCGGTTCGGCTTCTGGAACCGGTCCTCGTAGTAGAGGAACACCGGGTTCTTCGCCAGGTATGGCGCGTCCGGGCAGAAGTACGGCACCGTCACCATGTAGGCCGCGTCCTGCACCAGTACGCCGACGTTGCGGTGGTCCGGGTGGTAGTCGTTGGGCCGGTGGCTCAGGACGATGTCCGCCTTCCAGTCGCGGATGAGCCGGGTGATCGTCTGGCGGTTCTCCAGTGTCGGCAGCAGTTCGCCGTCGTGAACATCCATGACGTGCGACTCGATCCCGAGGATGCGGGCGCACTCCTTGACTTCGGCGGCGCGGCGCTGGGCGAGCGGGCCGCCGGCCATGCCCCAGTGGCCGATGTCGCCGTTGGTGACGGAGACGAACTTGACCTTGTGCCCCAGCGCCGCCCACCGGGCCGCGGTGCCGGCGGCCTTCAGTTCGCAGTCGTCCGGGTGCGCCCCGAAGGCGATGATCCGCAGCTTGCCGTCTTCCGGCGTCGTCGCCGCGGCCGGCCGCCAGAACGTCGGGGCGTCCGCTTTCTTCGGTGCGTCCTGCGAGTGAACCGATGAAGTATTCCAGGCGACCAGCCCGGCCAGGGTGACGACCACCCCGCCCGCGAACCACCCCAACCGCGTTCCGTAGCTCATGGCGGCCTCCGTCGGGTTTCCGCCCGCGACGGCGGGCGTGCCCGGCATCGTACCGCCGCGGCCCGGTCAGCGGCCAGTCTTCGCCAGGAACTTCAGCGACGCCCGCGGGGAAAGACCGACCCGGCAGAGTTGATCGAACTGGTACGCATGGACGACGCGGATGAGCTGCTCGGCCTCCGCCTTGCTCCCCGCCGGGAAGAGCATTCGCCCGCCGGACTCGAACACGCCCCAGTGGCCGCTGACCGGCCGGGCCTTGAGCTTCTGCGGGTCGAACGTCGTCCCCTGGACGGAGAACGGCACCCGGGTCGGGGCGGCGCCGTTGACCAGGAAGAACGTCGCCCCCGGGCCGACGGTGCAGAACTCGGTGAACCGGCAGTCGCGGACCACCTTCAGGGCGTCTTGGGCGGCCCACTCGCTTTGGCCGAACCGGGCCAGCACGTCCGGGCCGTGGGCGATCACGAACTCGCCGCGGTCCTTGCGGACCTCGACCTTGCGCGGGTCGATCACCAGCCGCTCGCCGACGAACCCGACCCCCGGCACCGCCACCCCAGTCCGGGTGAGTTGGCCCTCCTGGGCGGCGCGGGCCAGCGCCGCGGTCGGGTCCGGTCCCTGGTTCTGCTGCGCCAGCACCGGGGCGGCATAGAAGTACGCCATCGCCGGCGCCGGGAAGCCGATCAGCCCGACCCGGTTGAACCCGTACTTGCGGGCGACCGCGGCGGCCTGCTCGGCGCCCGGCCGGTCGGTGCCGAAGTTCAGCAGGATGTTGCCGTCGTCCTGGACGACCCACGCCCCGCGGACGTTCATGGCCCGGACCGACTTGAGGTCCACCGGCACCGACCACTTCGGGTGCGGCGCCCAGGCCGCCGGCTTGCCGTTGGTCAGGGCGTAATCGACGACCGGGCGGGCGGTGCCGATCGTCGCCCACTCGGTCGGCCGCAGTTCGCGGACGGTCCGCAGCGCCTCCTGGGCGGCGACCCGGTCCTGGCCGAAGTCGCGCATCAGCGTCCGTCCGGCCCAGAGTTGCCAGCCGTCGTTCTGCCGGCGGACGGTGGCGGTGACGTGGTCGATCGGCCGCAGCTCCTCGCGCATCGGCAGCGCCACCGACGGGTCCGGCTGCGGGAACGGCCCCTGGGCTTCGGTCGGCTGTTGCGGCGGGGCCAACCGGTAGCTCGGCGGCAGCGGCCGCGGCTCGCCGGGGGCCTGCGGCGGCAGCGCGGGGACGGGCACCTGGGCGGACAGCGGGTGCGTGAGAAGCAAGACCCCGAGCGTGGCGAGGCGGACGCGACCGGTCATGTGAACAACCCCCGATGGCGGACAAACCCTCATCGGGGGTAATCGGCATTCCGGTCGTGCGGAATGAAGAGGGGCCGCGGATGACG
>DASSAT010000318.1:0-5364 GCA_035699305.1 Fimbriiglobus sp.
TGTTTGATCTGTCTTCTAATCTGTGGAATCTGCGGAATCTGTGGATCACTCTTGCCGGATCGCGGTCGTCTCTCCGACCGTCTCCGGGGCGATCTTCGCCAGCGTGGCGAGCCGGTCGGCCTCGTTGAGGTTCATCACCCGCACGCCCTGGGTGTTGCGGCCGACGATGCGGATGTCGTCCACCCGGCTGCGGGTGACCATCCCCTGCACCGTGATGAGCATGATCTCGTCGCCTTCCCGCACGGCGGCGATGCCGACCACCTTGCCGTTCTTGTCCGTCACCCGAACGTCCTTGACCCCCTTGCCGCCGCGGCGTTGCCGGCGGTAGCGCATTGTGGAGCGGTCGGCGGCCGCCTCACCGTTCTCGCCCTCAGCCAGTTCGGTCGGGGTCGGCTCCGCGACCTCCTCCTCGCCCTCGTCGGCGGACTCCCCGGCGGTGTTCGGCCCGAACGGGGTCCGCTTGCCGTAGCCGTTCTCGCAGACGGTCAGCAGATAGCCGTCCGGGTCGGCGACCAACATCCCCACTAGTTCATCGCCGCCGACCAGCTTGATGCCCCGGACGCCGGTGGTGTTGCGGCCCATCGGCCGGGCGTCGGACTCGCTGAACCGGATCGCCATCCCGTTGCGGGTCGAGAGGACCACCTCGTCCCCCGCACGGGTCAGCGACACGTCCATGAGCGAGTCGCTGTCGTCCAGGTTGATGCCGATGATCCCGCCCTGCCGTGGCCGACTGTAGTCCATCAGCGGCGTCTTCTTGACCGTCCCCTTGCGGGTGGCCATCAGCAGGTACGTCCCCTCCTCGAACTGCCGGACCGGGATCACGCTGGCGATCTTCTCCTCCGGCTTCAAGGACAGCACGTTAGCGATCGACCGGCCCGGCGAGGTGCGGCTCGCTTGCGGGATGTTGTACACCTTCAGCCAGTACACCTGGCCGCGGTCGGTGAAGCAGAGCAGGTACGACTTCGTGCTGGCGACGAAGAAGTGTTCGATGAAGTCCTCCTCGCGCAGCCCGCCCTGAACCCCCTTGCCGCCGCGGCCCTGGACGCGGTAGGTGTCGATCGGCAGCCGCTTGACGAACCCCTCATGCGAGATGGTGACAACTACTTGCTCGTCGGCGATCAGCTCCTCCATATCCACGTTGGCGCCGTCGTCGGTGATCTCCGTCTTGCGGGCGTCGCCGTACTTGTCGCGCAGGTGCTGGAGATCCTTGCGGATGACCGCCTTGACCTTGGCCTCGTCGCCCAGGAGCGCCTCGTAGCTCCGAATCTCGCCGCGGAGGGCGTTGAACTCCTTGAGGATCTCGTCGCGCTCCAGGTTGGCGAGTTGGCCGAGTTGGAGACGGACCACCGCCTCGGCCTGGGCCTCGGTCATCCGGTAGACGTCGGTCAGTCCGAGTTCCTGTTGAAGGGACGCAAACCCCTCGTCGCCGATGGCCCGCTTCAGGAGCGATGCGGCGACCTCCATGTTCTGCAACCGGACCTTCGCCTCGGCCCGGCTCGGCGAACTGCGGATGATGGCGATCACCTCGTCCAGCGACGACAGGGCGATGAGCTGGCCTTCGAGGACGTGACTGCGACGCTTCGCCTCGCGGAGCAGGAACTGTGTCCGCCGGCGGACCACCTGGACCCGGTGGTCCAGGAACTTCTGCATCATCTCCTTGAGCGTCAAGAACTGCGGCCGGCCGTCCACCAGCGCCAGTAGGCCGATGCTGACCGTCTTCTGGAGCGGGCTGTACTGGTAGAGCTGGTTGAGGACCAGGTGCGGGTCGGCGTTGCGCTTCAGCTCGATGACCAGCCGCACCGGCTCCCCGGTCCGGGCCGACGACTCGTCGCGGATGCCGGTGATGTCCTTGACCCGCTCGTCCTTGACCAGTTCGCCGATGTCCGCGGCGAGCTTGTTCCGCGTGACCTGGTATGGCACCTCCTTGACGACGATGACCGGCGTCTTGCCCTTCTTCTCCTCGACTATTTCGGTCCGCGCGCGCAGAGTGATCCGGGAGCGCTTGCCGAGGTAGCCGTCGATGATCCCCTGCCGGCCCATGACAATCCCACCGGTCGGGAAGTCCGGCCCGGGGATGATCTCCAGTAAGTCCTGGAGCGAGATGTCCGGCTCGTCGATCATGCGGATCAGCCCGTCGCAGACCTCCTTGAGGTTGTGCGGCGGGATGTCGGTGGCCATGCCGACAGCGATGCCGTCGGAGCCGTTGACCAGCAGGTTCGGTAGCCGGCTCGGCAGGACCAGCGGCTCGCGGTACTTGCCGTCGTAGTTGTCGATGAAATCGACGGTATCGCTCTCCAGGTCGTCGAGCATCTCCGCGGCCAGCGGGGTCAGGCGCGCCTCGGTGTAGCGATGCGCGGCGGGCGGCAGCCCGGCGACCGAGCCGAAGTTCCCCTGGCCGTGGATGAGCCGATAGCGCAGCACCCAGTCCTGGGCCATGCGGACGAGGGTGTCGTAGATGGACTGGTCGCCGTGCGGGTGATACCGCTTCATCGTCTCGCCGATGATGCCGGCACACTTGCTGGTGGCGGACGTGGGCGACAGGCCCAGGTCGTTCATGGCAACGAGGATACGCCTCTGGGACGGCTTGAGGCCGTCGCGGACGTCGGGCAGCGCCCGGCTGACCATGACTGACTGGGCGTAGGTGAGGTAGCTCTCGCGGAGTTCATCAACGATATCCAGCCCGTCGATCGGTTCGCCGTCGGCCAGCGCGGTCGGGGGCGTGTCGAGGGGGGGTGCGGTGTCGTCGGCCAAGCCTGTCTCCCGGGGCGGATGCGGGCCGACCGGGGGCCAATCGACTCCCGGCGGAACTTCGTCATTTTACTGGAAATCCGGCCCCCGGACCATGCCGGGAGAGGCTTCGCAACGAGCCGGATTGGCGGAGCCGGTGACGTGCGTTAGGATCGGGTCTGGGGGTTAACGGAGAGTGTCGTGAAGGACGGGAAGAGCCACGCCCGACCGTGGGTGTCGCCGGAGCTGGCCGGCCAGGACGGGCTGGTCGGCATCGGCGGCGACCTGCGCCCGGCGACGCTCCTGCGGGCGTACACGGACGGCGTCTTCCCGTGGTTCAGCCTGGGCGACCCGATCCTGTGGTGGTCCCCGGACCCGCGGTCGGTGATCGAACTGGGCGGGCTGCACGTCTCGCGGTCGCTGGCCCGGACGATCCGCAAGGGGACGTTCCGGGTGACGGTCAACCGCGCGTTCGGCGACGTGGTCCGCGGCTGCGCGACCGCCCGGCCGGACGGCACCTGGATCACGGACCCGATGGTCGCCGCGTACGAGACGCTGCACCGGCTCGGTCACGCCCACAGCGTCGAGGCGTGGGTGCGACCTGGCCCGGCGAGCGGGGGGTGTAAGCCCCCTGTTGAATCGACAATTGAATCGGCAACAGGGGGCTTACGCCCCCCGCTCGCCGAAGACGAAGATTGGACGCTGGCCGGCGGCATCTACGGGGTGGCGGTCGGGGCGCTGTTCGCCGGCGAGTCGATGTTCTACCGGGTGTCGGACGCCTCGAAGGTGGCGCTGGTGGCTCTGGTCGCGCGATTGCGGGAGCGCGGCTACGAGCTGTTCGATGTGCAGATGCGGACCGACCACACCGCCCGCATGGGGGCGACGGACATGCCCCGGCCCGAATACCTGCGACGGCTCCGGGACGCGGTCCGAAAGTCGGCGGTCCGGTTCGACTAGAGCCCTCGTCCGAGCCGCGACCGTCAGGGAGCGGAGGGGCGGACCGCTCCCTGACGGTCGCGGCTCGGAACTAACCCGTACAAGACTTGTCGGCCCAGTTCTGGGATGGGACAATCGACTTGAAGTTCCGCTCCGGGTGATCGGGTCGCACGGGCGTTCGGGCACCCGCTCGGACCCCCACGGAGGGCCGATGCACGGGCTCATCTTCCTGTACCTGCAACAGTTCGCCCGGAAGAAGTCTGGCGAGCCGGCCTGGCAGGACTGGCTCCGAGGCGCGGGCCTCTCCCGGATCTCGTTTTCGCCCGTCCTGGACTACCCCGACTCGGTGGCCGTGGCCCTGATCGAATCGGCCGGCACGGCACTGGGCCAGCCGACCCAAACCGTCCTGGAGCAGTTCGGCGAGTTCCTCGCCCCGGAGTTCCTGCGGCTCTACTCGTCGCTGATCCACCCGGAGTGGAAGACGATCGAGGTGATCGCCAACACCGAGGAGTTGATCCACGCGACCGTCCGCATGCGCAACCCCGGCGCCCGCCCGCCGATGCTCCAGTGCCTGCGGACCGGCGACGACGAGATTCGGGTCGTGTACTCCTCGCCGCTGCGGATGTGCGGCCTGGCCCGGGGGATCGTCCGGGGGATGGCCCGGCACTTCGCCGAAACCGTCGAGGTGCAGGACGAGGCGTGCATGTTGCGGGGCGACCCGTTCTGTTCTCTGTTGGTGCAGCGGACCCCAGCCAAAGCCGAGACGGCCCGCGCCCCCGTGGCGGAGACCCACTCCGGTCGGGTCGAGCTGACCTGGTCCGGGCACAACGACGGGGCCATCGACTACGGCGAACTCGCCGGCGATCCTGGCGCCGGCACGGCGAGCTACCCGTTCCTCGCCCCGCCGTCCGGCCCGGACGAACTCGGGCGGCTCGGTCCGTACCGCGTGATCCGGCCGCTCGGGTCCGGCGGCATGGGGATCGTCTTCCAGGCCGAGGACACCCGGCTGCTGCGGCCGGTCGCCCTGAAGGTGTTACAGCCGGTGGTCGCGGCGGACCAGTCAGTGCGGGAGCGGTTCCTGCGCGAGGCCCGCACGCTGGCGGCGCTGCGGTGCGCCCACGTCGTCACCGTCTACGAGGGCGGGACCGCCAACGGGGTGACGTTCCTGGCGATGGAGCTGCTCCACGGCGAGTCGCTCGATTCGCTCCGCGACCGGAAGGGTGTCCCGCCGGTGCCGGACTTGTTGCGGATCGCGCGGGAGGCCGCCGAGGGGCTGGCCGAGGCGCACGCCAAGGGGTTCATCCACCGCGACGTGAAGCCGAGCAACCTGTGGGTCGAGACGAGTGGCCGGGTCAAGTTGCTCGACTTCGGGCTGGCGCAGGCCGCGGGCGGGACCCGGCTGACGCGCCAGGGGGAGGCGCTGGGTACCCCGGCGTTCATGGCCCCCGAGCAGGCCCGCGGCGAACCGGTGGACCCCCGGGCGGACCTGTTCAGCCTCGGGGCCGTGCTCTACTGGCTGGCCACGGGGCACTCGCCGTTTCAGGGCAACGACCCGTACAGCACGCTTCTGGCCGTGATGACCCGCGAGCCGGCCCCGCCGCACGAACTCAACCTGTCGTTGCCGCCGGAACTGTCGGAACTGGTCATGCGGATGCTGGAGAAGGACCCGGACCGCCGCCCGCGGACCAGCCGGGAAGTCGT
>DASSAT010000319.1:0-2408 GCA_035699305.1 Fimbriiglobus sp.
GGGCCTTCTTCGGCCCGCGCTCGCGGAAATACTCGTAGAAGAAGCTCGCGCGGAACGGCCCCTTCGGCGGCTCCTTCGCCAGCAGCGGCTTCCAGCTCTTGCCCTGCATCTCCTTCGGGACCGCGACGCCGGCCAGGTCGAGGAACGTCGGCGCGAGGTCGATGTTCAACACCAGGTCGTCGCGGGTCACGCCCTTCAGCCCGGACTTGGGGTAACGCACGATGAGCGGGATGCGCATGCTCTCGTCGTAGCCGCTGCGCTTGTCGGCGAGCGTGTGTTCGCCGAAGTAGAAGCCGTTGTCGCTGGCGTACACGACCACCGTGTTCGCGGCGAGTTGGAGGCGGTCGAGGGCACCCAGCACCTTGCCGACGTTGTCGTCCACCCCCGCGATACAGCGGAAGTAGCCCAGGTTCACTTTCACCGTTTTCCCGCCAGCGTCCTTCTTCCTGCCGAGGTCCGTATTGAAGCCGGGCGGGACGCCGAGGCTCGGCACGCCCCGTGCCAGCTCGCCCGCGAACGCGGTCGCCAGCCGCTTCGGCGGCGTGAATGGCCCGTGCGGCGCCTTGAAGCCGACCGCCAGTACGAACGGCCTGTCCTTCGGCCGCTCCGTCTCCAGGAACCGGACCGCGTAGCCGGCAGAGCGGTCGTCGGTCCATTCGGCGGACCGCTCGGGCTTGCCGTTCACCAGGAAGTTCGCGTTGGTGTACGCCCCCTGGCCGACGAAGCTGGCGTACCAGTCGAAGCCCGGCCGGTCGGCCTGGCTGTCCTGGTGCCACTTGCCGACGTAGCCCGTGGCGTAGCCCGCGGAGCGGAGGACGGAGGCGTAATTCGCCAGCTCGGCGCTCAGCGGCGTGCGGTTGTTGCAAACGCCGTTGGCGTGGCTGTACCGCCCGGTCAGGAAGCAGGCCCGGCTCGGCGCGCAGAGCGCGTTGACCGCGAACGCATTGCGGAAGCGGACGCCCTCGGCCGCGAGCCGGTCCATGTTCGGCGTCTTGAACCACGGGAAGCGGCCCTTGTCGCCCTGCTCCTTCTGGACGACGCTCATGGCGTCGTACCGCTGGTCGTCGGCGAACAGGAAGACGAAGTTCGGCCGCTCCGCGGCGCCGGCGACGCCGCCGAACAGGACGAGCGACGCGAGTGCGAGCGTCGGGCGGTTCATTTCGCCCCCTTCGCGGCCGGCTGGCGGAAGGACCGCTCGACCTTGTCGTTCGGGTCGGTGGACACCGGCCCGTCCCGCCACAGCCACCGCATCATGTCCGGCAGGATCGCGCCGCCGAACTTCTGCCCGTGGTTGTTCATCCCCCACGAGTAGTTCACGTCGTACCCCTTCTTCGTCAGCGCCTTCATCAGCCGCACGTTCTGGTAGAACCAGTCTCGCGTCTGGTCGTACTTGCCGTTGCGGAGGCCGCGGTTGTCGTTGCGCCCGTCGCACAGGTAGACGCGGATCGGCTTCTTCTCGCTGGCGAGCACCTTCTCCGGGTAGACGTGCCCGCCGCGCAGGTTGACGAAGCTGCCGACGTTCGAGAGCACCTTGCGGAAGTGGTCCGGCCGCTCCCAGGCGACGGTGAACGCGGCGATGGCCCCGGAACTCGACCCGCCGATCCCGTGCATCTCCGGGTCTTTCGAGATGTTGTACTCCTTCGCCAGCGCCGGCATCAGCTCCTCGGTGATGACGCGGGCGTACTTGTCGTCGAGCGAGTTGTACTCGGTCGGCCGGTTGGTGTCGCGGTCGCCCCAGTTCCGCGGGGTCGGCTCCGGCTGGTCGGGCCGCCGGCCGGGGTTGATGAACACCCCGATCATGACCGGGATTTCCCGCCGGTAGATCAGGTTGTCCATCACGTTCTGGGCGCGCATGTCTCCCTTCTCGCTCTTGAACGCCTGCCCGTCCTGGAACACCATCAGCGCCGCCGGCTCCTTCGGGTCGTACTGGGCCGGGACGTACACCCAGTAGGTGTGCTGGGTGCCGGGGTAGACGTGGCACGGGAGGGTGAACGGCCCCTTGATCTCGCCCTTCGGGACACCCTCCTGCGGCAGCGAGTCCGGCCCCAGCCGGTACTGAGAGTCCGGCCCCGGGGTCTGTCCCGTCACCCGACCGGGGGACAGGACGGCGGCCCCGACAAGCCCGAGGCCGATGACGCAGGTGATTGCTGTTCTCATTCGACAACTCCGCGGCGCCCCGGTCGGTTCACGCGACGAGGATGGGACCGGTGCTCTGGTAAAGGGTATGCGACCGGCCGGGTCGTCGCCAGCGCTGAGCGGATCGCGTCTACACGGGCTTGGCGGGGTGGATCGACTCGGCCGTCATGTGCCATGCGGCCGGGTGCAGATTACGAGGTGATGGAGCGGGACTTCAGTGTAGTAGGCACACTCTGTGTGCCGTTCTTGCAGAACCCAAGAACGGCACACGG
>DASSAT010000320.1:0-2811 GCA_035699305.1 Fimbriiglobus sp.
CAAGGTGGTCATGGGCTTCCTCGAACTGGCGGCGGCGTTCAAGTTCTTCCGCACCGCGGAACTGAGGTTGCTCGACCACCCGCAGTACTTCACCTACGACCTGGTACTCGGCGCCTGGGTGGCGATCGCGGCGGCGACGGGGCTGTACCTGCTGGGCGTCTTCCGGCTGCCGCACGACGAGGAGCGGCCGAACGTCGGCGTCGGGCGGATGCTGCTCGGGGTGTCGTTCCTGACGCTGGCGGTGTACCTGACGCCCGCGCTGTTCAAGGGCGGCTCCGGTCAGGCGAACCGGCCGGGCGGGGTCGTGTATGCTTGGGTGGATGCGTTCCTGCTCCCCGAGCCGACGCCGGCCGGTGAGGGGCTGCCGTGGTCGGCGGACCTGGTGGGCACGGTCGAGCGCATCAGCCGCGACCGGCAGTCCGGCGGCACCACCGAGAAGCCGCTGGTGTTCGTGGACTTCACCGGCGTGACGTGCACCAACTGCAAGTACAACGAGGAAAACGTGTTCACCCGGCCGGAGGTGCGCGACCTGCTTCGGCGGTACACGCTCGTGCAGATGTACACGGACGACGTGCCGGTGGAGTTCTACCTGAACCCGCCGGAGCGGCTCGACCGCAAGCTGGAGGCGGCGGCGAACCTGAAGTTCCAGGAGGCGGTCTTCGGGACGCAGCAGTTGCCGCTGTACGCGGTCCTGGCCCCGCAGGCGGACGGGTCGGTGAAGGTGTCGGCGGTCTACGACGAGGGGAAGATCAACGACGTGAGCGGGTTCGTCGAGTTCCTCGGGAAGCCGCTGAACAAGAATTGATCCACAGATTACGCCGATTCCACAGATTCGAAGACAGAAGAGAGAGTAGGTAGAAGAGAGAGGAGTGAACTCTTCTGTCTTCAACTATTCCTTCTCTTCTTATCTGTCTTCTAATCTGTGGAATCGGCGTAATCTGTGGATCGTTCTTCTTACAGGATCCCCGCGCCGAAGTTCTCGTCGGCCTTGGCCTTCACCCGGGGCGTGTCGGCCGGCGGGGTCATGTGCATCCCGCGCTGGCCCGGCTGGTGCGGGCCGTGGGCCTTGTACTGCTTGCCCATCTCGGACACCACCCCGCCGTAGCTGACCGCGGCGTCGGCCTCCTCGAAGTCCGAGTCGTAGTCGTCGTACCGGCAGACGTAGCCGGGCATCGTCGCCCGATCCTTCTCCTCGGTGTACGCCCGGACGACCGACGCCTGGACCAGCTCCCGGGCGCCGCAGTGGATCGGGTGGGCGATGTCGGCGTGCAGCTTGGCCCGGCCGTCGGCCGACCGCAGCGCCCGCTGGTCGTCGAGCTTGTGCCCGCAGCTGTTGCAGAACCGCGCCCGCAGGTGGTTCTTCGAACCGCAGTGGCCGCACCGGTCGGTCAGCTTCCGACTCGGCATGGCCACGAATACCCCCTTCGTCCCCTCGATGATCTTCAGATCCCGGACCACGAACGCGTTGTCGAACGTGACCGAGCAGAAGGCGAGCAGCCGCTCGTTGTTCTCCTCGCACAGTTTGATGCGGACTTCCGTGATGACCACCGGCGTACTCCTTGGAGATGGGGTTCCTCAACGGGGACTCGGCCAGTAACTCCGAACCACGTACACCTGACTCACCATCGACTCGTTGCGGTCGGCGTCGCGGTAGCGGCCGGCGACGCGGCCGGCGTCGGCCCGGTCCCGGCACACCGCGAAGACGCTCGACCCGCTCCCGGACACCAGGCACCCGAGCGGCCCGCACCCGGCCAGCGTGCGGTGCGCCCGTTCGACCGCAGGCGCCGCGGCGAAGGCGGCCTCCTGCAATCGGTTGAACAGGGCGTCGGCCACCGCTTCCGGGTCGCCGGCCCGCAGGGCGTCGCGGACCGCCTCGCCGCTTTGGGGCGCCTCCGGCAGCCGCACCCGCCGGTACACGTCGGCCGTGGACAGGCCGACCGGCGGCTTGACGACCACCAGGTCGAGCGGCCGGCCGACCGGCACCGGCTCGACCCGCTCGCCGCGACCGGTACACCACCCGGCCGGCGGCGTCAAGAACGCTCCGACGTCCGACCCGACCGCCGCCGCGACCGCGAGCAGGTCGTTGCGGGGCAGACCGAGCCGCCACACCGCGTCGAGCGCCGCGATCGCTGCGGCCGCGTCGCTCGACCCCCCGCCGAGGCCGGCCTCGGTCGGGATCCGCTTGGTCAACCGGACCCCCGCCCCGCGGGCCAGTCCGGCGGCGCACCGCAGGGCGTCGGCGGCCTTGTACACCAGGTTGTCCGGCCCCGTCGGCAGGCCGGGCGGGTCGCACTCCACGGACAGGGTTCCCGACTCGTCGTTGCGGACCTCGAGCGTGTCGAACAGGTCCACCGCCAGGATCAGGGTCTCGATCGCGTGGTAGCCGTCCGGCCGCCTGCCGAGGACTTCGAGGAACAGGTTGACCTTGGCCGGCGCCCAGGTGAGCCGGGCGCCGGGGCCGGCGGTCAGGCCGGCGAACGGAACGTCGGTGGCCCCGCCGGGGGGCGTCGTCGGCCGCGGGCCTAACATCGGGGACTTTGGCGAAGGGTGTCCCGTCCGTGGGCTGGCGGCGTGAACATCGGGGACCGTCCGTGGCGATCGGGCCGGGAGAGAGATCGGCCTGATCTTCGAACCCTGGTGTCAACCTCAGGAGGTTGGGTGGGACACTAACCAAAAAAAATGGATCGGTCAAGTGGGAAGGTTGGAGCGGCTGAAGAATTTCATCGAATGGTGAGGTCGCCCCCTGGGACCGCGGCCGTCCCGGCCGCTCTGGCTGCACCGGTCGGGGGCATTGAACGACACCCGAGCGCA
>DASSAT010000321.1:0-3165 GCA_035699305.1 Fimbriiglobus sp.
GGCAAGAACGTGATCGCGGTCCACTGCAACTCGACCCGCGGCGGCCAGTACATCGACGTGGGTCTGGTCGAGGCGGTCCCGGCCGCGAAGCGGTAGTATTGATTTCGTCTCCCCTCTCCCCAGCGGGGAGAGGGGAGAAAGACGAGGAGTCGCACCCATGCGCATCGCCCTGGTCTTCGCACTCGCGCTCGGCTTCGCCTCGCGGCTAACCGCCGCGGCGCCGAACATCGTCTTCATCCTCGCGGATGATCTCGGGGTGAACGACCTGCGGTGCTACGGCCGCGCCGACCACAATACGCCGCACCTCGACTACCTCGCCGCCCAGGGCGCCCGGTTCACCTCCGCCTACGCGGCGTGCCCGGTCTGCTCGCCGACCCGGGCGGCGATTATGACCGGCAAGGGCCCGGCCCGGCTGCACCTGACCACCTTCCTCCCCGGCCGGCCGGATTGCCCGTCGCAGAAGCTCTTGCACCCGAAGATCAACCAGCACCTCCCACTCGCGGAGAAGACATTAGCCGAGTACCTGAAAGACGCGGGCTACGCCACCGGCTGCATCGGCAAGTGGCACCTCGGCGGCAAAGGCTTCCTGCCGACCGATCAGGGGTTCGATACCTACTACCCCGGCCGCGCGAACACCACTCCCTCGGAGACCGAAGGCGGCAAGGGCGAGTTCGACCTGACCGCTAAGGTGGCCGCGTTCGTGGAGGAACACAAGGATAAGCCGTTCTTCCTGTACCTCGCGCACCACGCGCCGCACATCCCGTACAAGGCGAAGCCGGAACTGGTGGCGAAGAACGCGAAGGCGTTCGAGCCGACCTACGCGGCGGTGATCGAGTCGCTGGACGAGACGGTCGGGCTGCTGCTCAAGAAGCTCGACGATCTGAAGCTGGCGGAGAACACCATCGTGATCTTCACCAGCGACAACGGCGGGCTGCACGTCCCGGAAGGGCCGCATCAAAAGGTCACGCACAACACGCCGTACCGGGCCGGCAAGGGCTACCTGTACGAGGGCGGCATCCGCATCCCGCTGATCGTCCGCTGGCCGGGCAAGGTCAAAGCCGGACAGACGATCGACACGCCGGTGATCTCGACCGACTGGCTACCGACGCTTTTGGAGTTGGCCGGCGGCAAGGCGCCGGACGGATTGGACGGGGTGAGCATCGCGGGTGTGCTAACGGGGAAGGGATCCCTCGCCGCCCGGGATCTGTTCTGGCACGTGCCGCACTACACCAATCAGGGGAGCCGGCCGGGCGGGGCGATCCGCGAGGGCAGCTGGAAGCTGGTTCAGCATTACGAGGACGGCGCGCTGGAGCTGTTCGACCTGACTCATGACCCCAGTGAAACCCGCAATCTCAGGGAGTCGAACCCTGAGCTGGTGAAGCGGCTCGATGACCAATTGCAGGCGTGGCGCAAGGCAACGGCCGCGCAAACGATGGCGCCCAACCCGGCATTCGACCCGGCCCTGCACCGCAAGCTGTACGTCGAGGTCGATCCGTCGAAGTACGAGCCGGCGAAGGCGTCGGAGGCCGAGTTCGACCGGATGCAGGCGTGGCGCAAGCAGATGAACGCTGTGGTGCCGAAGCGGAAGAAGAAGTAAGAGGATTCACCGCCGAGGGCGCGGAGGGCGCCGAGGGAAAGCAGAGTAAGGAATTACGATCATGGTTTTCAGAACTGTGTCTTCTCTCTGCGTCCTCTGCGCCCTCTGCGGTGAACTGTTTTCCGCCGAGCGGCCGAACGTCCTGGTGCTGCTGGCCGACGACCTGCGCTGGGACTCGGTCGGCTGCGCCGGCAACCCGGTCGTCGTCACCCCGAACATCGACCGGCTGGCGAAAGACGGCGTCCGCTTCACCCAGGCCCGGGTGACGACCTCCATCTGCATGGTCAGCCGGGCCACGATCCTCACCGGCCAGCACATGGCTCGGCACGGGATCACCGCGTTCGGCAAGCCGCTGACCGCCGCGCAGTTCGCCCACTCCTACCCCGGCGTGCTGAGGGCGGCCGGCTACCACACCGGCTACGTCGGCAAGTACGGTGTCGGCCAGCCGCCGAAGGATAGGTTCGACTTCGCCCGCGTCTACCACGGCCGGCACTGGATCGACGTGAAGGGAGAGAAGGTCCACGTCACCGAGAAGAACACCCGCGACGCGCTGGCCTTCCTGGCCGGCCGGCCGAAGGGCAAGCCGTTCTGTCTGTGCGTCGGGTTCTTCGCCCCGCACGCCGAGGACCGCGCCCCGGAGCAATACCTGCCGCAGCCGTGGAGCGCGAAGTTCTACGAGGGGAAGACGATCCCGGTGCCGATGACCGCGACCGAAGAACACATCAAGAAGTTGCCGCCGTTCCTGGCCGCGGACAAGAATGAGGGCCGGGTGCGCTGGCGCAAGCGGTTCGACACGCCGGCGAAGTACCAGACGTACATGACCAACTACTACCGGCTCGTCACCGAGGTGGACGCCGGCATCGGCCGCATCCTCGACGAGCTGCGCGAGCAGGGAGCGATGGAGAACACGCTGGTCGTGTTCACCGGCGACAACGGATACTTCCACGGCGAGCGCGGGCTGGCCGACAAGTGGTATCCTTACGAGGAGGCGCTGCGGGTGCCGCTGATCGTCCGCGACCCGCGGCTGGCGGTGGCGAAGCGCGGCGCGACGAGCGCCGCGCTGGTGCTGAACCTGGACATCGCGCCGACCGTGATCGCCGCGGCCGGGGCGGCTGTGCCGGAGGGCGTGCAGGGCCGGGACGTGGTGCCGCTGTACCTGGCCGCGACGCCGCCGACGTGGCGGACGGACTTCTACTACCAACACCCGGTCGTATTGGGGAAGGATCGCATCCCACGGTCCGAGGCGGTAGCGAGCAGGACGGCGAAGTACGTCCGCTGGCCGGACTTCGACTTCGAGGAGTTGTACGACCTGACCGCCGATCCGCACGAGGAGCGGAACCTGGCGACGGGGCCGGCGTCGAAACTGCTGGCGGACCTGCGGGATCGGCTCGAACGGCTGCGGGACGAGGCGCGGTAATGGCTCGGGGCTTGTAGGGTCAGTAGTTCCGATTCGGAGTCTCTAGGGAACTTTCGCCCGATGTCCTTTGTGGTGTAGAAGTTCCGTTCGGTGATGTGGTGGGTTATTGCGGGGTGTGTCCGGGCAGCCTCCGGTTGCGGTTGTCGCGTCG
>DASSAT010000322.1:0-4507 GCA_035699305.1 Fimbriiglobus sp.
ACACCTGGATGGCCTTGCTGTGGTAGTCGAGTCCGACGAAAACCGGTACGGTAGTCATGGCCTGTCGCTCCGGGGGGAAAGGAAGTCGGTCCAACCTCCGTTCTACCCCGACGACAGGCTCTCATCCCCATCTACAAGAACTAAGCCTGACGCCTGCGTCCACCTCCGTCAAGCGGCGTGGCCGGCCGATACACCCGGTCCGGCCGGCGCTTGCCGGCACACCCGGCCCTTGCCGGCCGGGTCGGGCACACGATAACATCAAACGTCCCCCCGTCCCCGGCCACCGTACCCGGCTCAGGTGCCCACATGGCGTTCGACATCCGCTGCCCGGAGTGCCAGGCCAAGCTCCGGCTCGACGAGGCCCCGGACGCGGACACCCCGATCGAGTGCCCGCGGTGCGGTAGCCAGTTCAACGCCCCGGGCAAGGCCGCCCGCAAGAAGGCCGCCCGCACCGAGAAGCCCAAGCCCAAGGGGGTGATGCCCAAGAAGCGGAAGGTCAAGAAGAAGAAGACCAACCCGATCATCCTGGTCGGCGCCATCATCGCGGGGTTCGGCGCGCTGATCGGCGTCGGGTTCCTGATGGTCTACTACCTCAACAAGGCCGGCAAGGTCGAGGAGATGCTCACCTACGTCCCCGACTCGTGCAACTGGGCGCGGGGGGTGAACGTCAGCCTGCTCGCCAAATACCCGGGGTACAAGTCCGAGGTCGAGAAGTACATGACGCCTCCGGTCACGGCGGCGGCGAACGAGCTGGCCGCGGCCGCCGGCCACGACCCGGGCCGGTTCGTCGATTACCTGATCATCGCCAAGAACCGCGGCGACCGCGGAGCGAGCACCATGTACGTCTTCCGCACCCAGCGGTCGTTCGACCCGGCCAAGTTCGGGGAGGGGCTCAACGGCGGCGCCGCCCAGGGGGACGGGACGTACAAGATGTCCGGCTCGGCCCCCGGCGTGCTGGCCGGGGCGACTGTCCACATGCCGACCAACCGGCTGGTGGTGGTGATCCCGCCGGGGTCGGCGGCGCTGGTCGGCGGCTCCCTGACCGGCAAGAACGGCACGGCCGGGACGTTTGCCGGCGCCCTCGACGCCACCTCCCGGGTGGTGGTCCGCGGCAGCATCTGGCTGGTGGTCCGGGCGACCGGCGGGCTCAAGGGGTACATCGGCGGCATGACCGGGACGGTCGGCAATGACTTCAAAGCGCTCGACGACGCCGGGAAGGCGGCCCCCACGTTCGGGTTGTGGACGACCCCTGGCGGCAGCGGCGTGCGGATCGGGGTGGCGCTCCAGTGCGGCTCGGCCGCGGACGCCGACAAACTGGTGACGGCGATGCGCGAGGGGCCGCTGGGCAAGGAGGACGAGTCCGAGCCGACCAACCAGCTCAAGGCGGCGTGGGGCAGCGTCGCCAGCGACAAGAAGGCGTGGAGCGAGTTCACACAATACCTGCGGTTCCGGTCGCGGCGAGAGTGTGCCTACCTGGTCTCGTCCCTCAGCGGGGACAACGCCAAGAAGCTCATGGAGATGTTCAACTCGCCCACCATGGCGACCGGCGAGTCCGGCGGGTTCGGGCCGCCGGGCGAGTTCGGGCCGCCGGGTGAGGGCGGCGGTCGCGGCGGTCGCGGCGGCCGGGGGCTGCCCGGCGGCATCGCCCCGCCCGGCATGGCGGGGCCGGGTGGACCGTGACCTGGACAATGATGAATGATGAATGATGAATGATGAATGATGGGCCAATGTTATGACTATTCATCATTCATCATTCATCATTCATCATTCCGAAGAGTTGGCGGTCCTGGTTAGCGGCGGGCTGGACAGTGCGGTGCTGCTCGCCGAGGCGGTCCGGGCGTACCCGGCGGTGCATCCGATCTACGTGCGGGTCGGGTCGTTCTGGGAAGAGGCGGAGGAGGCCCACCTGCGGCGGTTCCTCGCCGCCGTTGCAAGCCAGGTCCTGCGGCCGCTGGTGGTGCTGGAGCAGCCGGTCGCCGACCTGTACGGTCCGCACTGGAGCCTGACCGGCGACAACGTCCCCGCGGCCGACACCCCGGACGGCGCCGTCTACCTCCCCGGCCGTAACGTCCTGCTGTTGGCCAAGTCGCTGCTTTGGTGCTTGCTGAATGGGGTGCCGGAACTGGCCACGGCGCCGCTGGGGTCGAACCCGTTCCCCGACGCGACTCCCCAGTTCTACGACGCCTTCGCGGCGGCGGTGGGCCGGGCGGTCGGCGGGTCGGTGAAGGTGCTGCGGCCGTATGCCGACCTGGGGCTGCACAAGGTCGATGTACTGCGCCGCGGGGCCGGGCTGCCGCTGGGAGAGACGTTCTCGTGCATCCGCCCGGTGGGCGGCTTGCACTGTGGCCGATGCAACAAGTGCGCGGAGCGCCGCGGCGGCTTCCGCGAGGCTGGGATCGAAGACCCAACGGAGTACGCCGCCGCGTAAATCCTAAATCCCAAGCACCAAATCCCAAAGAAGATAAGAGCCGCGGGGTTTGGGAGTCTCGGGGTACGGTGCTGGATCAATTTGGGATTTGGTGCTTGGGATTTGGGATTTCCCCGGGAGGGGTCATGTTCCGGGTGACGAAGGAACTCTACTTCTGCTACGGCCACCGGCTGCTGAACTACGCCGGCAAGTGCCGCTACCTGCACGGGCACAACGGCAAGGCGGTCGTCACCGTCGAGGCGGCGGCGCTGGACCCGCTCGGGATGGTGGTCGATTTCGGCGACCTCAAGCGGGTGCTGGGCGGGTGGATCGACGACACCCTCGACCACAAGATGCTACTACACAAGGACGACCCGGTCCTCCCCGAGTTGCGGCGGCAGGGGGAGCCGTTCGTGGCGCTGGACGTGAACCCGACGGCCGAGAACATCGCCAAGCTGATCTACGACTTCGCCCGCGGCAAAGGACTGCCAGTGGTCGCGGTGACGCTCTGGGAGACGGAGAACTCGTTCGCCACCTACGGCGAGGACTGACGCCCCGGGCCTAATGGCGGAAGTGCCGCACGCCGGTAAAGACCATCGCCAGGCCGTGCTTGTCGCAGGCGTCGATGGAGTCCTGGTCGCGCTGGGAGCCGCCGGGTTGCACAATGGCAGTGACGCCGGCCGCGGCCGCCGCCTCGACGTTGTCCGGGAACGGGAAGAACGCATCCGAGGCGAGCACAGACCCCTTCGAGCGGTCGCCGGCCTTCTGGACCGCGATCTCGACCGACATCACCCGCGACATCTGCCCGGCCCCGACGCCGACGACGTGGCAGCCAACAGGCGAGCGGGGGGCGTCAGCCCCCTGTTGAAGTCCGTTAACAGGGGGCTGACGCCCCCCGCTCGCCAGCACGATCGCGTTCGACTTGACGTGCTTACACACCAGCCACGCGAACCACAACGCCTTCGACTCGTCCTCGGTCGGCTGGCGCTTCGTGACGGTCTTCCACTGGTCGGGGTTGTCGGCGCCGACGTCGCGGGTCTGGACGAGCAGACCGCCGTCTACCCGGCGGTAGTCCAGCCCCTGCGGCTGGCCGGTGAGCGGGCCGGTCTTCAGCAGGCGGACGTTCTTCTTCCACTTCTTGAGGGCGTCGAGGGCGGACGGGTCGTAGTCCGGGGCGATGACGCACTCGACGAACCGCTCGCCTGCCATGAGGGCGGAGGCAGTGTCGGCATCGACGGGCCGGTTGAACGCCAGGATGCCGCCGAACGCCGAGAGCGGGTCGCCGTCCCAGGCCGCGGTGAAGGCGTCGGCGAGGGTGGCGGCGCAGGCGGCGCCGCAGGGGTTGTTGTGCTTGACGACGACCGCCGCCGGCCCGGGGAACTCGCGGGCGAGGTTCAGCGCCGAGTCCAGGTCGAGGATGTTGTTGTAGCTCAGCTCCTTGCCGTGCAGTTGCTCCGCGGTGGCGACACAGGGGCGGGTGATGCCGGGTTCGGCGTAGAACGCAGCCGATTGATGTGAATTCTCTCCGTAGCGGAGATGTTGCTTGTAAGCGAATGGCAGCGAAAGAACTCGATAGAAGGTGTTTGCGTCGGGAACCGGTTCTCCTTCGCTGCCCCGTAGTGCCATGAAGTAGCTCTCGATGGCGGTGTCATAGCGACTGACTCGCTCGAATGCCTCCGCCGCGAGATACAGCCTCACACTCCTGTGTAACCCCCCAGTACCCGTGAGGCCGCTTAACACCAGTTCGTATTGATTGGGGTCCGCCACCACCGCCACCGCGTCGAAGTTCTTGGCGGCGGCGCGGATCATGCACGGGCCGCCGATGTCGATGTTCTCGATCGCCTCCGCCTCCGTCACCCCCGGCTTCGCCACCGTCCGCTCGAACGGGTACAGGTTGCAGACGACCAGGTCGATCTCCGGCAGCTTGTGCTCGGCCAGCGTCGTCATGTGCTCCGGCTTGTCGCGCTTCGCCAGCAGGCCGGCGTAGATCGCCGGGTGCAGCGTCTTCACCCGGCCGTCGAGGATCTCCGGAAAGCCGGTCAGCTCGCTCACGTCCTTCACCGGCAACCCGGCGTCGGCGAGGGCCTTCTTTGTGCCGCC
>DASSAT010000323.1:0-4544 GCA_035699305.1 Fimbriiglobus sp.
GGCCGTCCCGGCCGCTCTTGCTACACCGGCCGAGGGCCTCCACCGACACCCCAGCGCCCTGACGTGCGGAGCAAGAGCGGCCGGGACGGCCGCGGTCCCAGGGGTGAAAGGCGAACCCCGTCGGCCGGTACACCCCTCTAAGCCCCCGACGACCGGAATCCTGGCGGCCGGCCTCGGGGCCGGCATACAATCACTAACGGCTCGCGGTCGGACCATGTCTCCAGGAGTACTGCCAATGGCCAGCCCGAACGTGCTCGAATTGACCACCGACAACTTCGACGCCGAAGTCAAGAGCGGGACCGTGGTGGTCGCCGACTTCTGGGCCCCGTGGTGCGGCCCGTGCCGCCAACTCTCCCCGGTCATCGACCGGCTCGCCGACCAGTTCGCCGGCCAGGTCAAGGTCGGCAAGGTCAACGTGGACGAGAACGGCGACCTGGCGGTCAAGTACGACGTCGCCACCATCCCCCGGGTGCTGATCTTCAAGGGGAGCGACCAGCCGGTCTTCCAGCACGTCGGCACCATCTCCGACGCCGAACTGGCCAAGGTCATCCAGCAGCACATCTGAGTAGGGGCAAGGGGCCAGGGGCATGGGGCAAGAGAAAACTGCCCCGGCCCCGCGCCCGCCTTGCTTTCCTCTCTTGCCCCTTGCCCCTCTGCCTTTAGCCAAACTGAATTTCCCCGAGCCGAAGGCCGATAACCCTTGCGGGTCTTGACGCCTGGGCGGGGGTACAGTCATGTCTGAGTGCGCTGAGCCGGCGGTCGCCGGGGAACTGGTCGTTCAGAACGGCAAGCTCAAGGGCCAGCGGATACCGCTGTGTGTGCCGGTCACGGTGATCGGGGCCGCCGAGTGGTGCGACGTGCGGCTGACCGGCGAAGGGGTCGGCGACGTCCACTGCGTCGTCACCATCACCCCGGCCGGGCCGGCCCTGCGAACCTGGCACCCCGATCAGACTCGCGTCAACGCCCAGCCCGTCACCGCCACGCTGCTCCAGGACGGCGACGCCCTGACCGTCGGCCCGTGCCGGTTTAAGCTCGCCTGGCACCTCGATGAGATCGCGCCGCGCGCCGAGGCCCGGCCGGCCGAGCATGAGGTCCTGCTGCTGCCGGAGGGGGCTTTCGATCTGGTCGGGTGGCAGCGGTCGCTGCACTCGCAGGAGCGGGCGCTGTCGGACCTGATCGACACCCGGCACCAGCAGATCAGCGAGTGGTTCGAGGAACTGACCGACCGCCGCGAGGAGCTGCGGCTCTACCGCGCCCGGCAGGAGTCCTACGTCGAGAAGGACAAGGCCAGGGCGAAGCGGCTGCGCGCGGAGGCCCAGCGGCTCCGCGACGCCGCCCGCAAGGACCGACATCGGGCACGCGCGGTGTACGGTCGGTTCCTGAAGCTCATGAAGCGCAAGTGGTCCGCCGAGCGGCAAGCGGTCGAGACCGAGCGCGCGGCCCTGGAGCGGAATTCGGAGCGCTTCGCGGCCGACCATGCCAAGTTCACCGCCGAAGCGGAAGCTTACCAGGCGCGGCTGCAAGACGCCTGGGAACTGCTCACCGACGGCCAGCGGCGACTGCTCGCCGACCGGCAGGAGGCGGAGCGGACCGTCGCCCGGCAACAGGAGGTACTCGACCGCCGCACCACGGAGGTCAAGTCGCAGGAGCAGGCGCTGGGGTCGGCGCGGGAGCGGGTCGAGGCGCGGGTGAAGGACCTGCTCGCCGAGGTCGCCCGGCTCGACGTGCGGGCCACCCAGGCGCGGGCCGCCGTGCAGAAGCTGGAAGAACGTCGCGGCGCCCTGGAGTCCGGGACGGTGCCGACGGTCGAGGTCGGCGGCATCGTGGTCGGGCCGGCCGAGTTGTTCCCCGACCGGGTGGCGCTGGGCGAGCCGCCCGCGCCGATCGAGGAACTGATGGCCGGGCTGATGGTGCAGCGGCAGGACGTGGACCGGGAGAAGCGGTCGCTGGCGCTGGCCCGCACGGAACTGGAGCGGCGGGCCGGTGATCTCGCCGACCAGCGGGCCGTCGTGGCGGAGCAGGTGGCGGCGCTGGTCGTCGCCCGGCAGATGTGGCAGACGGCCGAGTGCCAGACCGTCGCCGAGTTGGAAGACCTGGCCCGCGGTCTGGGCGACCGATCGCTGGCGATCGAGGACCGGGAGCGCGAGTTGGCGTGCATCGAAGCGGTGCTGCGCAAGCGGACCGACGACCTGGACGCGCTGCGGGAGCGGCTGGAGGGCTGGCAGTCGGCGCTGTCCGCCCACGAGGCGACATCGGCCGCCGCCCGCGAGCGGGTCGAGGCCGAGCAGCAGGCGAAGCGCGACCACCTGACGCGGTGGGAGGGCGCGCTGGCGGAGCTGTGCCGCAAGTGGTCCGTCGCCCGCAAGCACGACCTGGAGAAGCTCCGCGACGAGATGGCCCGGTGGTCCGAGGCCCGGGAAGCGTATCAGACGAAGGCGGCCGAGTTGGAACAGCAGCAGGCGGAGCTGGCGGCGGTCGCGGCCCGGGTCGCCGGGCGGGACCTGGCGGCGCAGGTAGCCGAGCACCGGCTCCACGACAGCGACCGGCCGCGGCTGGTTCGGCGGACGCTGCGGGTCCACCAGCGGCGCTGGGAGTCGCACTTCGGCACGCTGCTGAAAGACCTCGCGGTGAGGCGGAAGGTGCTGGCGTCTGAGGCGGTCGCGGCCGACGAGCGCTGCCGGGAACTAACCCGCGCCGCGGCCGAGGCGACCGAGCGCACCGCCGCTGCGGCCGCGGCCGAGCAGGCGGCCGAGGCCGACCGGCTGGCAAAGGCGCGCGAGTTGGAGGAGCGGGCGACGATCCTCTCCATCGAGGAGGCGCGGGCGAAGCGGACCGGGCAGGAGTTGGCCGCGGCCCGGGACGAGGTGATTCTGCTGGCACTGCCGCCGAAGGCGGCGTGACGCGGGAACGTCGGGGGTTCTGTCACGCCCGCGGCTTACGGCCGCGGCGCCGAGCGACGACCCAGGCGAGCGCGGCCCCGACGGCCAGGAGGCCCGCCGGCTCCGGGACGGGGCTGACGACCGTCACCCGACCCACCGTCACGTCCGCCAGCGCACTCGATGTGTCGTCGCCAAGGAACAGGAAACTCGGCAGGTTGTACGGCGTGCTGGACGACGAGTAATCCCGCAGCGGGCCGGTCAGCAACGACGTACCGTTCCCCGTCAGCCGGTAGGCGTCCCCCTGGATGGTCAGCGTGTAATCGGTCCGCTGTCCGGTGTCCCAGACCGCCGCCTCCGCTCGCGTGAAGCCGGCCTCCTGTGCCCAGACCTCGGTCGTCCAGAAGCCCAGTTCAATCCCCCGCCGGTCGCTTGCCAGCAGGATCGTGCTGAACCCGGCCCGGTCGGCCGAGGTGTGCGACTCCTGGTGGACCTGGACCGTCCAGCTCAGGCTGAACCCGGCCGTGCGGTCGAGCACCGGGAACGAGGCGTTCTTTGGCACCGGGGGGAAGGGCAGGTAGTTGCTGTACCCGGCGGAGACGGCGGCGTCGGTCGTGAGGCGTGCCCCTTGCCCGGCCACGTAGGACTGGCTCGCCGACCCGCCGGTCAGGATCGCGTTGTCGGCATACGTCAGCCACGGCTGGGCGGCCGGCAGAGTGCCGGTGGTCGGGTCGTACAGGGTAAACGTGGTCTGGGCGGCCGCTGGCGCGGTGAGCAGGAACCCCAGGGCGACGACGGTGGCGTGGCGCAAGGTGTGGCTCCGGGGTCGGGTGCACTCCATTATGCGCCGTAAGAAAGCCCGGATCACGAATGACCGATGACGGCAGAGGAATCCGCTGTCGGTGCGGGGGCATCCGTCGGGGGTTCAGTCGGACTTGGGCGGCGGCGGGGACGGGTTGCCGGCCAGGAAGGTGAGCTTGCGGGCGCAGAGTACGATGGTGTCGCCGGGCCGCACCCGGGTCGGGCCGTTGATCTTGCGGCCGTTGAGGACGGTGCCGTTCTTGGACGCGATGTCGTGCAGCTCGCAGCTCCCGTCGCGGTGGATGACGATGGCGCAGTGCCGCCGGGAGACGTGCTCGTCCTTGATGACGACGCTGTTGTCCGGCAGCCGGCCGACGCTGTTGACCCCGGGGATCAGGGCGTGCAGGTGGTCGCCGTCCTGGAGCCAGAACGTCTGGGCCAGCCCCGCCGGGGAGGAGACGGTCGGGCCGTCGGGGGCTTGCGCCTCGGCCAGTTGGGCCAGGTCGCCGGCCAGGGTGAAGTTGCCGCACGCCGCCTGGAGCCGGTCCCGGGCGGCGCGGAACTCGTCCCGCCGGGGCTGGCCCTCCAGGTGCAGACTGTGCAGTCGGGCGTCAGTCATGGGCGGAACGCCCTCGATGCTGGGCAGCGGGATTCCCACCCCGTCGCCCCAACCACCTTATCTATAGGCACTTTTCGGCACCGAACCAAACTAGTCAATACCCGAACCGACCGATCCGGTCAACAGGGTAGTAGCGGGGATGGAAAATTTGCTGGCCCCGGCACGCTGGTCAGTCCACGGCGCCACGGCGACTTCTCGTTCCCAAGCTCTGCTTGGGAACGCAGTCCGCGAAGCTCCGCTTCGCGGGT
>DASSAT010000324.1:0-9855 GCA_035699305.1 Fimbriiglobus sp.
TGAGCTTGACCTGCTTGTTGGCGGCGGCGCCGCCGCCGGGGGGCCGGGGCGGCAGTCCGCCGGCGCGCTGGGCGCCGGCGCCCGGACCGGTGCCGTGCCGGGGCGGTAGGCCGCCGGCGCGCTGTGGGCCGTGGCCGGGCCCTCGCCCACCGGGACCGCCCTGCGGGCGCGGGCCGGGCGCGGGGGGTCGGTGGCCGCCGGGCGGCGGAAGCGTCGGGCCAGGGCGCGGCGGGGTCGGACCTGTGGCCGGGCGGGCGGGCGGCGGGGTCGGGCCGCCAGCGGGAGGGGCGGGCCGCGGCGGGGTCGGGGGCCGGGGTGGTAGGGTCTGCGGCCGGTTGCCCGGTTGCGGCGAGCGGTTGCTCAGGTTCGGGACGCGGCCGGTGGTGGTCAGCCCCGGGGGCAGCATCGACGGTGGCGGGCTAACCGGCGGCGCGGCGGCGGCCGACACCTCGGCGACCGGCCCGGGGGTCGGCTCCGCGACAGGCTCCGGCGCGGTGTCGGCGACGACCTGGGTCGGCGGCGCGGCCGGCTCGGCGACCGGCTCCGGGAGCGGGCCAGGCGGCACCGCCTCCGCCGGGGTCGGCGGGGCGGCCGGCCGCGTCGGCGGCAACGTCTTCGGCCTGGTCAGGGTGGGGATCTTGTCGAGTTTCGGCGGGCCGACCGGCTTGGCCGGGGCCGGCGCGGCGGCCCTGGGTCCGCCCTTCCTGGCCCGCTCGCGCACCGCGGCCGCCTGCTCCGGCTCCAGCGCGCTGAGCTGGTTCTTGATCGACCCGTACCCCAGTTCCTTGCAGAACTCCAGGACGGTCTTGGTGTCCAGGTCCAGCTCGTTCGCCAGCACGTAGACGCGGGGCTTGCCACCCTTGGCGTCCTTGGGTTCCTTGGTCTCTTTGGTCTGCGACAAGCGCCACTCCTTGTGGGGTGCCCCGACACCCCGGCTGGTCCGCCTGCCGCGAGCCGGCTAAGGCGGAATGTGATGTATTCTAACCCGATCAGGTAGCTTGAACAGAGGGAGTGCGGCGGCTCTCATGCCGACGCCCCCCCGGTCCCCTCCTCGGCCCGGGCGGTGGTCTCACCGTCTTCCCCGGACCGTTCCTCCTCGTGGATCAAGGCTTCCTCCATCGCTTGCGAATCGGTCGGCATCCCTTCCCGGTAGGCCGGGGCAGGCTTGGCCGGCGGCGACTCTTCGGTGTCGCCGACCACGGTCACGCCCTCGGCCTCGCCCTCCGCGGGCGCCTCGGCTTCCCCTTCCACGGGCACGGCCTCGACGTTCGCGGCCTCCTCGCCGACGAACGACGCGGCATCCGGGCCGGCGGTCGCCGGGTCGGTGTCCGTCACCACGTCGCCGGCCGCGGCTTCGGCCGCCGCGGCCTCGGCCGCAGCCGCCTCGGCGGCTTCCTCCGCCACTCGCCGCTCCTCCTCGGCGGCACGGTCCATGTGATCGGCGTACTGCTCGGCGTAGTCGAGTACCTCCAGCGCCTGGTCCTCGGTCAGCCCGGTGAACGACATCAGCTCCTCGGCGTCGATGAAGGTCAACTCGTTGTACGAGAGGAAGCCTTCCTCGATCATCGCCTGGACCGCCTCCTCCGGCACCGTGGCGACCTCGCGGCCGTCCTCCGGGGCCGACTCGACCGGCAGTTGGCGGAACCACCGCTCGCCGCGCTCCAGCGCCTCGCCCAGTTCGTCGTGGGTCATGATCTCGATGTCCATGCCGACGAGCTTCGACGCCAGCCGGACGTTTTGCCCCCGCCGGCCGATCGCCAGGGACAGCTGGTCTTCAGTCACCAGCACGATCGCGCGCCCCAGCCGCGGGTAGGTGAACACGTCGCTGATTTGGGCTGGCTGGAGGGCGTTCGGGATCAACACCTGGAGCGAGTCGTTCCAGCGGACGATGTCGATCCGCTCGCCGTTGAGTTCCTCGATGATGTTCTTGATCCGGCTGCCGCGCACCCCCACGCACGCCCCGACGCAGTCCACTTTCAGGTCGATGGACGAGACCGCGACCTTCGACCGGTAGCCGGCCTCGCGGGCGACCTGGCGGATGTCGATGGTGCGGTCCTCGATCTCCGGGATCTCCTCCTCGAAGAGCGACTTCACGAAGTCCGGGTGCGCCCGGCTGAGCACGATCTTGACCCGGTGGCCGGTCTTGCGGACCTCGAAGACGACGGCCTTCACGCGCTCGCCGACGTGGTGCGTCTCGCCGGGGATCTGCTCGCTGCGCGGCAACAGCGATTCACTCTTGCCCAGGGAGACGATGGCGGTACCAGCGTCGATCCGCTGGATGGTGCCGACGACCAACTCCCCCTTCTTGGCGGTGAACTCGTTGAAGACGGTGTCGGACTCGGCCTCGCGGATCTTCTGGATCATCACCTGCTTGGCGGACTGGGCGGCGATCCGGCCCAGCGTTTCCGGATCGATGTCGTCCTCGCCGTGCTTGGCGGTGATGTCGCCGGTGGCGCGGTCGATGTGGACGTAGACGCCGGGGCCGGTCGGCTCCTCGTCGGCGATGATGCCGAAGTGCCGCTCGGCGGCGAGTTGGATGGCCGACTCGATGCCGCCGAAGATGACGTCCTTCGGGATCTTCTTCTCCTCGTGCATCGCATCGACGAGCTTGAGGATGTCTTTCCCGATGTCTTTCTTCAGCGCCGCCATGATCTTCTCCAGTTCCAAGTTTCAGAGTTCCAAGTTCCAAGTCCCGAACTGGAACTCTGAAACTTGGAACTTGGAACTAAATCCGTTCGCCCGTGGCGTCGAACCACAGGCACCGGTCGGCGGGCAGATACCAGTCTGCGGGGGTGCCGACCGGCGGCGGCGAACCGGACAGCCACCCCACCCGTAGCCGGGACCGCTCCCGCGCCAGGGTGAGCAACCATCCGCTGCCGACCGGTTCGGCCAGGACGACGGGCCACCCGGTTAGAACCGCCCCGTCCCCGGAAGGGTTCGGGCGTTCACCGGGCGACCACGCGAGGACGTCTTCGGGCCGGATGCCGAGCGTCAGATTGTAGGCCGGTCCCGGGCCGAGCCGCCGGGCAATGCCCGCGGGTATCGGCACCGTCACCGACCCGTCCTCCGAGGTGAAGGTCCACCCGGAGGGGTCGCCGCCGTCACCCGCGCGCCCGTCGATCAGGTTGAGCCGACCGAGGCAGAAGGCCACGAACCGGTTGCCGGGGCGGTCGCGCAGCTCCTCGGCGGTGCCGAGTTGTTGCAGGCGCCCGTCCCCCAGCACCCCGACGCGGCGGCCCAGAGCCAGGGCGTCCGTCGGGTCGTGGGTGACGAGGATTATTGTGGCGGCGAAGCGGTCCAGGAGCAAGTGCAGATCGCGGCGAAAGTCCGAGCGGAACACCGGGTCGAGGTTGCTGAACGGCTCGTCGAGCAGCCACACCCCGGCCCCGCGGGCGAGGAGTTTCGCCAGCGCCACCCGCTGCCGCTCGCCGCGCGGAGGTTCCCCTCTACTGTCAGGTGCGGATACAGCGCCGGCCGTTGCGGCAAGAGCGCCACCCCGCGCCGGTGCGGCGGCAACCGGTCCACGCGCCGGCCGGCAATGTGGACCTCGCCCGCGTCCGGGTCTTCCAGACCGGCGACGAGCCGCAGCAGCGTCGTCTTCCCTGACCCCGACGGCCCGAGCAGCGCCAGCCGGTCGCCCGCTTCGAGAGTCAGGTCGGTCGGGTGCAGCCCGACCACGCCGCCGGGGTAGGTCTTCGCCACGCCGATCAGGGAGACGGATGGCATGAGCCGTCCATAGGGAGGGGGCGATCACCAGCGGCTGGCTCCGTGTCTGGAATTATCGGCAAGGTGATCGTGACGGTGCAGTATACTGAATTGAGGTGGTGGTTATCTGACCGGGCTGGCATACCGACCGCCGACCGGCTAAGGTTTCAGCCGAGCCTTGGTGGTTCGCTATGAGTCTCATCGAGCGGAAAGGAGGAGGCGGTGAAGACGTTCGATCTGGCTGAGGTGCGTGACTTTGCCGCTGCCCTCGGCGCGCGGATGGACCGTTGCGACAACGGCGAAGGTATGGAGTGTTCCAGCCTGGACGACACCCTGCGACATTACGCGGCCTTGTGTTGTGAGTTCCACGACGGGGTGCGGCAGTGGGGGCAGGCGGTCTTCTCCGGCCGGACACCGTTCAACCCCGACGTCGAGCGCGTGTTGAAGGCCGAAGCGGAGCGGCTGTACACTCGGGCGGTGGCAACGTTGGCGTATGGGCAGAGTGCCGAGGCGTCGTGCTATAGCCTCGACGGGCAAGATGCTCTGCGGTCCGCCCTTTGGGACCTGTATCTGTTGCTCGACAACTGGGTAACTCCCAAATTGGCGGTTGGGCCGGCAGCCCGGCTGCGGCCGGTCTTGGACCCGGCTGAGGTCGAAGACGCCCGGCGGCGGATCGAGGCCTTGCCGTCGTTGCCCGCAGACTGGCAGCCGGGCGATCTCGGCCAACAGAAGATTTACCGGAAGCTCAAGTCCTCCTGACCGACTCGGGGTGGCGATCCCCACCCCGGGTCATTGTTCGTGGCTCCGTCGAGTATGTCCGACCGCACTCCGATCACCTTAACCCCGGTCCTGGTCCACCCCTCAAGTCCCGTTTTCGCGGAAATCTCGGCCTGGCCGTTCGCCGACCCGTTCGTCTCCCGGCTGTTGCGGGATGATATTCCCCAGCGCGTGCAGTTCGGCAACTGCCGGCTCTGGGCCTACCGTGATCCTGACGGTCAACTGGTCGGGTTTGGGACACTAGACGTGTGCGAGGACTACTCCGTGTACACGGCGGGTAAGCCTCACCCATACATACCGCTGCTGGCAGCGAACCCTACCGTCAAGAGCAAGGGATACGGCACGACTATCGTCCGGCACCTGATCGATGAGGCGGCCCTACTGGGGTACTACCTGGGTGAGTGTCATGACGTCCTGTTCCTGGACGTGTACACGACCAGCGTGAAGGCCATCGAGGTGTACACAAACTGTGGCTTCATCCCGGTCACGGACCCGCCGATCCCGGACCCGCAGGAAGGCGGTAAACTCTACATCGTCATGGCTCGACGGGTGTCCGTCGCCACGTCACCTTCGACACCACCCGACTAATTCTGCCTCCGTCGGGCTGTTCCCCGTTACCCCCCGACCCCGGACACTCCCGCTGTGAAGCACCGCCCCGCGTTTACCCTCATCGAACTGCTGGTCGTGATCGCCATCATCGCCATCCTGATCGGCCTGCTACTGCCGGCGGTGCAGAAGGTGCGCGAGGCGGCGGCACGGATGAGCTGCCAGAACAACCTCAAGCAGATCGCGCTGGCCTGCCACAACTACGAGGGCCGCAACGGGATGTTCCCGCGGTCCAACACCACGTCCCCGCCGTGGCACGGGTGGCCGGCCCTCGTGCTGCCGGACCTGGAGCAGGAGAACGTCCGCAACATCTACGTCTTGACCGCCAACTGGTACGACCCGGCCAACGAAACCGCCCGCAACGCCCAGGTGAAGACCTTCCTCTGCCCCAGCGCCAACAGCGGACGGGTCGGGCAGTCGGCCGTGCCGGGGGCGCCGGGGTCGCCGTTCTCCGGGGCGGCGTGGGACTACACCAACGTCTCCGTCGTGGCCCTGCCGCTGCTCGCCTACCTCAACTACCCGAACCCGGCCGGCTACCTCTCAATCTGGCGCGGCGTCATGAGTTCGACCGGCTCGACGGTCGGGCAGATCACCGACGGGCTGTCGAACACGATCCTCATGACCGAGGACGCCAACCGGCCGGAGTACTGGGTGAAGGGCAAGCGGGCTACCGACCGCGAGCCGCCGTTCGGCGGCGCCGGCCCCGGAGTGGCGACCGGCGGCGTGTGGGCCGACCACCAGAAGGGCTTCGGCGTCGAGGGCACCTCCCCGGATGGCAACACCCTGATCGGGGAGTGCGCCATCAACTGCAACAACGCCTACGAGGTGTACAGCTTCCACCCCGGCGGCGCCAACGCGGCGATGGCCGACGGCAGCGTCCGGTTCGTGCGCGAGAGCATTTCCATCCGCACGCTGGCCGCGCTCAGCACCCGCGCCGGCGGCGAGGTGGTCGGGGCGGAGTGAGGGCTTTCGCCATGAAGTACCTGATCATCCTGGAGCCGACGGACACCGGGTACTCGGCCTACTCGCCGGACCTGGACGGGTGCGTAGCGGCCGGAGACGACCGGGACGAGACGATCGCCCTCATGCGGGAGGCGATCGCGTTCCACCTGGAGGGGCTTGCGGCCGAGGGGTTGCCGGCCCCGGTCCCGCACTCCGAGGCCGCTGTCGTCGAGGTCAACGCCTGACGCCGCGTCAGATGTGGTACATGATCTCTTCCTGGGCCGCGCGGGACTTGCCGCCCTTGATCTTGTGCTGCGGGTTGTCCAGCACCACCACCGCGTACGGCTCCACCGACTTCGTCAGCCACACGTTCGACCCGATCACGGCGCCCTCGCCGACCTCCGTCTGGCCGCCCAGGATCGTCGCGTTGGCGTACACCACCACGTCGTCCTTGAGCGTCGGGTGCCGCTTGTACGCGCCGCGGACCAGTACCCCGTTGCCGTCCCGGTCGAAGCTCAACGCGCCCAGCGTCACCCCCTGGTAGAGCTTCACGTTGCGGCCGATGTCGGTCGTCTCGCCGATCACCACGCCGGTGCCGTGGTCGATGAAGAACCCCGGCCCGATCCGCGCCCCGGGGTGGATGTCGATCCCGGTCCGCGAGTGGGCGATCTCGGTCATGATCCGCGAGATGTACGGCACCCCCAGTCTGGTCAGTTCGTGGGCGATCCGGTACGTCGTGATCGCGTCCAGCCCCGGGTAGCAGAAGATGATCTCGTGGTGGCTCTTGGCCGCCGGGTCGCCGCGGTAGGCCGCCTCCACGTCCTGTTCCAAGACCTGACGCACTTCCGGCAACCGCTGCAACAGCGCCACCGCCTTCTGCTGGGCCTCGGCCTCGCAGTCGTAGTCGGGATCCTCCCGGCAGCGGTCGTGGCGGATCGCCCGGGTGATCTGCTCGGTCAGCTTGTCGTGCAGCGCGTCGATCAGGCTGCCGACGTAGTAGGCGATGTTGCCGACGTGCAGGTTCTGCCGCCGGCCGTAGCCGGGGTAGATCACCTCGCTGAGGTCGGCGAGGATGTCGGCGACCGCCTCGCGGCTGGGCAGCGGCTCGTGGCCGAGGTGGTGCAACCGACCGCAGACCGAGTACGACTCGACCAGCTGGTCCGTGACCGCCTGGAGTTCGGTTTCCTTGAGCCGGATGTCGGTGGCCATCGCTGCGCCTGATCGTGGTGTGGGGGCGACCCCGGGAGTCCATCGTACACCGGGGGATACCGGGCTGGGCGACGAACCTGTCAATTCCCTTCGGCCAGCAAACCCCGCCGATCCAGCGAAAAGAAGGGATTCACCACAAAGGCACAAAGAGCACAAAGAAGACAGAAGGGAACGTTAAGAAAGCGGAGATCGGTCTTTCTTCATCACTTGTTTTCTGTCTTCTTTGTGCTCTTTGTGCCTTTGTGGTGAATCCCTTCTTACTTCGCCTCGCGGAAGCGGTAGCCGACGCCGTGGACTGTCCAGCAGCACCTTGTTGCTGAACGGCTTGGTCACGTAGTCGTCGGCCCCGAACAGCCTTCGTTACCTGCGGACCAGCAGGGTCGGTCCGCTATCGTTTGCCCGCCCCACCGATTCCGATGATGGCGAAGAGCAGGCAGTAGCCCACGAACAAGACGCACGTCAGGATGACGTTGATCATCCCGAGGATGCGGCCGACGTTGGTCATCGTCCGGCCTTCGGGGTCCATCCGGCCCTCGTCGATCTTCCGCAGGTCGGCGTTGCCCATGACCCAGGCTGGGATACCGGTGAAGATGCCACAGATTACCAGGGACAGGATGCCGAGCGTCAGGATCAGCCCGCCACGGTGCGGCTCATAGCTGCCGCCCCGCCGCAGCCTCCGCCGTCGCGGCCGGTCCTCCTCCTCGTCCTCATCGCGACGCCGACGGCTAGGCCGGTCTTCGTCCGCTTCTCCCTCGTCGCGGCGTCGGCGCCGTGGGCGGTCAGCGTCCTCCTCGTCCTCGTCCCGGCGGCGCCGACGGCTGGGACGGTCGTCCTCGTCCTCCTCCTCGTCGCGCCGGCGCCGGGGGCGGTCGTCCTCCGACTCGGACCGTGGCGACGGCACCGGGGCCACGCCGGTGCCCGGCTTCTTCGCCTTGTAGACGGTCTTGCAGTACGGGCACTCGACGTCCGCCCCCAGGTCGGAGGCCGCGACCGACAGCCGCGCCTGGCAGCCCGGACACGGGGCGATCTCGACCGGGGCGTTCGGGTCCGCCGGTGGTGGTGGGGGCAAACTCGGGGCCGGCGCCGACCCCGCGGCCGGCGGCGTGGCCGCCCCCTCGGGCATCGGGATCTGGAACTGGGTCTGGCACTTCGGGCACTTGCCCGTTTTGCCGCCCTTCGAGTCGTCCACCGAATATGTGGCCCCGCATCCGGGGCAAGAGAACCGGATCATCCGACCTCCGCGCGAGCAAGGGATCGGGGCCGCACGGCCGCCATTGTATCCGGGAAGCCCGGCCGACGACGGGGGTTACTCGGAATCGCCACGCCCGCCCGTGCCCGCACGGCTCAGAACCACTGCTTCTCGCCGATCTGGTAGGTCTGGATGAACTCCTCGTCGGTCTTGGTCAGGTAGATGATGCCCTCGACCAGCCCGATGATGCCGCCGACCCCGACGCAGCTGAGGAGGATCTGGATGATCCCGGCCGACGTGTACCCGAGGATGAACTTGTGGACCCCGAGTCCGCCGATCACGATCGCCAGGACGCCAGCCACGATCCGCTTGCTCTCGACGTCGTGCCGCCGCCGCTTCCGCCGGCGGGGCCGATCATCCTCGTCGTCCTCGTCCCGGCGGCGGCGCCGGCTGGGGCGGTCCTCGTCGTCCGCGTCCTCGTCGCGGGGTCGGCGGCTGGGGCGGTCGTCAGCGACAGGGGCCACGCGGACCTTCGACGGCGCCGCGTCCGCCCGGGCCGCCGGGTACACGGCCTTGCAGTACGGGCACTCGACGTCCACCCCAAGGTCCGTCACCGCCACCGACAGCCGGGCGCTACAGCCGGGGCACGGAGCGATCTCGACCGGGGCGCTCGGGTCCGGCGGCGGGGGTGGCGGCAGGCTCGCCCGGGGGTCGGACGCAGTTACCGGCGGTGGAGGGGGCATCCCCTCGGGCGTGGGGATCTGGAAATGGGACTGACACTTCGGGCACTTGCCCGTCTTGCCGCCCTTGGAGTCGTCCACCGAATACGTCGCCCCGCAGCCGGGGCAGGCGAACCGGATCATGGGGCCCTCGCGTTTGCCTGGTCCGGGTGCCGTTTCACCCCCGGCCGGTGCTCTGTCTTCAGCCCGAAGGGCTGGGAGTTCTCAGCCCGGGGCAACGCCCCGGGGAGGAGGCCAATCGCTCCGAAGCCCTGATAGGGCGACACACGGCTACGCTGTCTCGCCCTTTCAGGGCTAGGCGCCGGTGGGGCCGCGTCCCCAGGGCTGCGCCCTGGGCTGAGAACTCCCAGCCCTTCGGGCTGAAGACAGGGCCGTCACGTTACGAACATTCCGACCGAGCACCCGGCCGACACAGGTTGTTCGCCCGCCGGCCCGCGAGCTTTCGCCCCCGCCGCAAATGGCACATCGGCCCCGAGTTTCCCGGACCACTCCCCTCCGGTCAAGCTACGAAGGCGTCCGGTCGTGGTGCGGGCGGCTCGCCTGCACCACGACACCGAGGTAATCGGACGCACTGAATAGATTATCCTGGACAGCGCCGTCGGGCCGGGCGGCGCATGTGGCGACTAACTATAGGCTTGGTCTTGTAGGGTGGGTCGAGTCTTCGAGGCCCACCGTGCGACGCCAGAC
>DASSAT010000325.1:0-8265 GCA_035699305.1 Fimbriiglobus sp.
CGGCTCGTCAGAGTCACCCCTCACCCCCGGCCCCTCTCCCCCAAGGGGAGAAAGAGAAACACCGTCGCGCTCATGATCCTGCTCTTCCCCGACATCGACACGTTCCGGCTGGCCCTGACCGGCGGGGTCGTGCCGCCGGAGGTGCTGTCGGCCGAGGCCCAGGTCGCCTTCGGCGCCGACGGCAAGTTGTCGGTCGAGACCGACGCGAAGCTGACGCGCAAATCGGCGACCGAACTCACCCGGCTCGGGGTGACGCTGGCGAAGCGCCACATCGGCTCGGTCGAGGCGATCTCCTGCTGGCCGCAGATTCTCCCCACCACCCGCGACCCGAACCCGCCTCAACTCTCCTCGCAGGCGCCGGTGCTGTTCGAGCTGGAGTCGGCCGAGGACTTGCCGGCGATCGTTGGGGAGATGCTCCGGCTCGGCAACGACCGGCAGTCGGTGCGCTGGCTGGCCGACGATCGGGATGATCGGCGCGTCCTCTTGCGGGTGGTCGGCCCGCCGTATTACACGCTCCTTCGTGCCCTCGACCAGACGGCGAGCGGCACCCGGGGCGCCGTCCGCGCCTACGTCGAGCAGGCGCCGCGGGTCTGGGTGCAGGTCGGGCACTCCCACGAACTCGCCGCGAAGGTGAAGCTCGACGAGGGGCAGATCCTCCTCGTTCGGCCGCCGCGGGAGTGGACCTACCTGCCGGACGCCCCGTTCCGTGACGTCTACGAGGTGCTCCAGTTCCAGCTACCGGCCGGCCCGCACGACTGGTCCGCGGAGCCGGTCGCCGAGAAGATGACGGTGCCGCTGCGGCTGACCGCCGGGAACGCCGCCGACACGCCCGAACTGTGGGTCCTCCGCGGGGACGCGGCGAACCAGCTCGACGCCTTCGTCCGGGATGCCGACGAGCGGCTGACCCAGCGGCTCAAGTTCGCGGTCGCCACCGCCCCGGCAGGTGAGACGGTGATCGTGCTGCGCGTCACCGCGTCGAAACTCGCCCCGCCGGTGCTGCCTCTGGCCGACTCGGTCGGGTTCAAGCCGTACTACAAACTGCCGAACCTGTACCTCCCGGCCGGCACCCGGCTACACCCGACGCTGCGCCGCGACGCGGTTCGCAAGCTGCTGGCCGACGACACCGACCGACTCGTCTGGCTGTACCCCGGGCCGGACGGCGCGTTCACCCCGGAGACGCTGCCGGAGGACTCGTTCCGCCCGCTGGAGGATTGGGTCGATTACGTGATCGCCACGAACCACGCCCCACTGGCTGCGTGGGTCGAGGCGACCCGGTTCGACTTCGAGCACTTCGTCTGCAACGAGGCGGGAAAACCGCCCCGCGACCCCGGCGACGGCAAGGGGCGGCGGCGGACCCGGGCCGACGCCGGGGACACGCCGCTGACCACGACCGCTCCGGCGAAGGCCGTGAAAAAGTCGCCCGACCCCGGCGACCGCCCGCCGACGCAGGCGTTCGCCGCCCGGGTCGAGGCGCGGAAGCCGAGCGAGTGGGAGGTCCGCCGCCGGGAGTTGCAGGATGAGTTTCTGCGGCACGACGGCCCGCTGGACATGCCCGAGCGGCAAGCCCTCTGGCCGGAGCTAGCGGTCGCCAACGTCGGGGCCAACGACCGCTCCGAGGCGACCCTGTGTTGGGTGAACGCGCTCTGGGGACGGGACACGGCCCCACGCGAGTGGGCCGAGGGGTGGCTGCGGACCGAACTGCCCGACCTCGACCTGCCGGTCACGGCCGCCGCGTTCGACCGGATGATGAAGCCGCCCGACCCGCAGGCGCCGCAGGTCCGGCAGTTCGCCGCCCTGCTCTTCTGGCTGACGCAGCAGCAGCCGGTCCCCGGGTGGCTGGCGGCCCGCCTGCCGGCCATCAAGCGCTACCTGGAGGCCCACGAGCGCAGCCTGCCGACCCGGGCGGCCTGGCTGGTCGCGTCCCGGCTGGCGGTGCTGACTGGGGCCGACACCCTCGGGCTGGCCCGCGTCCGCGATCGCCTGTTGCAGCGGCTCCTAGAAGAGGGGATCGTTGCTGAGCGCGACCTGCCGTTCTTCCTGCGGTCCGCCGGGCTGAAGGACTCCGACCGCCTCAGCCGGGTCCGGGCTGGGGTGATCGAACTGCACCAGGCCGTTCGGACCTGGGCGGAAACCAGCCTCAAGATGCCGCAGCCGTCCGTCCCGCCCAACCACGACCAGGGGGCGACCCTCGGGTACATCGACCTGATGTTCGCGTTCGCCCTGGCCAAGCTCGGGGAGGCGGGCGCGGCCCGGCAACGTATCGAGTCAGCCCGCCAGGTGCTCGAAGGGTTCCAGCCGTCCGGGGACCGCGGCATCGCCGCCCGGTTCCTGCTCCTGGCCCTCAAGTACCGTGTCGAGCAGGCGCTGGCCGGCAAGCCGCACGCGGGGCTGCTGGACCGACCGCTGATCGAGGCGCTGGAGGCTATCCACGCGCAGGGGAAGGGCCAGCCGAACAACCCGTTCGGGTTGGCCCACTACGTCATCACCCGGTTCCAGCAGAAGTCCCGCATCCTGGAGCCGCAGGAGAAGCTCGACCCGTACGCCGCGTACATGGTCCACGGGGACGAGTTGAAGAAAGCACTGGCCGGCCTGGCGCGGATCAAGGACCCGAACGCCCTGGCCCGAACGGTCCGCGAGCTGTACCGCTCGGGTGTGGACGGCCGGCCGGCGGCGGAGGCGCGGTTCGCCGTGCTCCTGGACGCCCTGCCGCTGTCGGCCCGGGTCGGCGAACAGTTCTCGCTCGAACTGGTCGGCCTGGTCCCGGAGGTCATGAAGGCCAGCGCCGCGGTGGGCCTGGCGATCTCCGAGCTGTCGGTCAAGCAGGGGCAACTTCTGGAGCAAGCGCTCTTCCTGGCCGCCCACTTCGACCGGAAGGAGGTGGTCCAGCACCTCGTGGACGAGTTCATCGAGCTGCTGCGAGTCAAGCCGCCGGAGCAGCAGTTCGAACTGATCAACGTGGTCGCCTCGCAGTGCCTGCGGAGCCTGCGGCGGCTGCAACTGCGGGACGAGATCGACAAGCTCCTCCGGCGGATGCAGGAGGTCGTGCTCGGCGGGCAGGACGTCGGGAAGCTCCGGCAGCTCCACCGGGCGAAGGGCGCGAAGTCGGCGAGTCGGACGGACCTGTGGGGCAAGACGCTCCGCAGCCTGCTCCACCTGGCCGGCGGCTGGCTGACGTTCGGGCTGACCGACCAGGCCGCCCGAATCCTCGACGAGGCGAGGGCGGAACTGCTCGGCCCGGACGCCACCCCGTTTCCGCCGCAGGAGTACACCCTCCTGGCCCAGGCGTATGTGGGCGCGCTCGGGCACGGGCCGGCCGACGTCGGGCTGCTGCGGGTCGTCGAACTGTTCGCCGCGATGGCTCCGGGCCGGGTCGTCAACGCGTTCACCTCGGCCAAGTTCTACTCCCGGTTCCACCTGAACCTGGTGGAGGATACGGTCCTGGCTGTCGTGAACGAGGACTTCGCCCTGGGGCCAGCCGGCCGGCGGTGGCTGGACGAGGACGAGCATCTGGTCCGCCGCCGCATCCACCGCGACATGAAACACGCCCTCGCCGGGTTGTGAGGTAGTGTGATGAAGTGGTGGTGAGGTGGGGTGGTGAGGTCGTGTTCGGCTGTCTTCCACCACCCCACCACCTCACCACCACCCCACCCCGATGCCGACCCTCTGCTTCCCGAACCCGGACGCCCTGCGGCTGGCCCTCGCCTCTGGCATCGTTCCGCCAGAGGCGGCCCGGCAGCCGGTCCGCGGCGCGGCCGATGCTCACGGCCGGACGTGGGCCGATGTCCCGGACGGGTTCCCGAAAGACGCCCTCGCCGCGCTCGCCCGGATCGGCGTCACCCTGCACGGCCCCGGGACCGGCCCGCCGACCCGCGACCTCTCCCAGTGGGCCGAGCTCCTCCCGCTCCGACCGAACCCCGCCGCCCCGTCCGGCCCGGCCCTGATCGAAGTCCGCGACGACGACTTGGCTCGGCTGACCGCGGACCTCCGGCGACTCGGCTCGCCGCCGCTGTCGGTCCGGCTCGTCCCCGACGGCGACCGCGCCTGGCTCACCGTCCGCGCGGTGCCGGTGTTCACCGCCTTGAGCCTGGCGGGCGACGGGTCGCGGGCCGAGGTGTACGTCCCGCAGGCGCCGGGGGTGTGGGTGCTGTCCGGCTGGGAGCACCCGCTCGGAGCAAACCTCGCCCCGCCGGACGGCACGACGGCCCTGCTCCACCCGGGGCGGGAGTGGCGGACCGTGCCGGACACGCCCGCCACCCCCGAACCCGAGGCGTACAGCCTCCCGACCCGGGAGCCGCGGTGGCGGCCGGACCCGCTCGTCCCCGAGCCGTTCCCGGTCGGCCTGTCGCTCCGACCGGTCGCGGGCGCCTCCGGGCACGAGACGCTGTGGATACTTCCCGGCGAACCGGCGGACCGACTCGGCGAGTTGGCCCGCGACAACGGCGAGCGCATCCTCCACGAGTTCCGCGCCGCGGTCCTCCGCGGCCCCGAGTTCGCCACCCGGACCGCTTTGATCGCGGTCGGTCGCCAGGTCCGCCCGCCGGCACTGCCGCCGAGGGTGCGGGGGATGGTCCCGCACGGTGAGTTGCTGACCCTGTACCTGCCGACCGGGTTTGGCTTCGCGCCGTCCGTTCGGACCCGTTCGCTGGCCCACCTGCTCGACGTAAGCCCCGATGTGAGCGTCTGGGTCGAACCCGGACCGGCCGGCGGGTTCACGGTACACCGCTCGCCGGTGTCCGCGTTCCGTCCGCTGGGGGATCTGATTCGGTATGGCGCGCCGACCGCCCGCGAACTGTCGATCGTCCGGGCCACGTCCGGTCTGCTGGCCGTTCCGCGGTTCGTCGCGGAACCGGACACCCAGACGGCCGCCGTGAGCCATCCCGTGACAACGAGGGCGCCCGCGGCGAACCCACAAGCTCGGCACGGGTCTACGACCGGTCGGTGGCTGGATCGGATCAAGGGGCGGCTCTTCGGCGGCAAGTCGGGACCGATTCGGTCCGTGAAGCGGGTTCGCGCGGACTCGCCGCCGGTCCCGACGCAGCCGGTCGGGTGGGCGCGGGAAAAGTTGGCGTCGCCCCGGGCGCTGCTCCTCGACAGCGACTGGTCCGCCCGGCGCGGCGCGCTGGAACAGCGCGTCCTTACCGAGTTGCCGCGCCGGGCGCCGCCGGACCGGGCGGGTCTATGGGTCGAGCTGGCTGAGGTATACGCGGCGCTAGGCAACCACGCCGACGCCGCGGTGTGCTGGCTCAATGCCGCGTGGGACGGCGGACCGGCCACGCCGTCGGTCCTGGGCAACTGGCTGCGGGCCGAGGCGCGGGCGGCCCGGGTCGATCGGGACGCGAGCGACCTCGGCGCGGTGCTTGGCCTTCTCACCCCGGCCCAGGCGGCCCGGGTGACGGCGGCGCACCTGGTCTGGGCCGCCGCCCAGCCGGCCCCGCCCGCCGGGATGATGTCGCACCTTCCGCGGGCGCTGGCCCTGCTGAAGGACCACGAGGCAAACGTACCGGCGCGGGCGGTCTGGTTGGCCCGGTCGGCGGCCGCCCGGCTGACCGGCGGCGACCCTCTTGCCCTGGCCCGGTGCCGTGACCGCCTGTTCCGCCGGCTGACCGAGAAAGGCCCGGGCCTGGACCTGGACGCCCCGTCGTTCCTGCGGTTCCGCGGCTCGACCGCCAGCGACCGCTGGCTGACCGCCCGCGACTGGCTCGCCCGGGTCCGCGACCCGGTCCATCGCTGGTTCGGCCGGCTCGCGGGACCGGGCCGGCTCCAGTGGGCCGGCATCGACCCGGAGGCCAACTGCACGTCCGCCTACGCTGACCTGATCCTCGCCTGGGGGCTGAGCCGGCTCGGCGACCGGGCGCGGGCCAGGGACCTGGAGGCGCACGCCGACGCCGTGCTGAGGCGAGCCGGCGGGGACGCGGCCGAGGCTACGGTCCACCGAATCCTGCGGGCGGCGTTCGGAGAGCGCATCCGGTCCGCGGAGGATGGCCGGCCGGACCGGCCCGGGCTACCGCTGGAGGCCGCGGCCGAACTCGCCCGGCTGGACGACCTGGGCCGGTACGCGGTGGACAAGTTGCGGGCACACTGCGGCGTGCTGGAGCCGGTGGACCTGGTGAACCCGTACCGCGGTCGGGACCTGGGCGGGTTCCTCGGCGCGGACCCGCTCGGCGACCGGCTCGCACGGCTGCTCGCCCGACCGGACCTCGCCCCCGACCCGGCCGAGGGCCGCGCCCTGCTCGCCGCGGCCGGCGCCGACCCGACCGCGACCACCCTGCCGCGCGTGGTGTTCGCCCTGCTGGAAGTCGGCCCGCGGCTCGACCCCGAGACCGCCGCCGGCGCCATCGTGCTGACGGCCCAAGCGGTCGAGTTGATCCCGGAGTGGGTACGGCTGTCCGGGTCCGCGCTCGACCCGGCCGCGGCGGTGAGACGATTCGGCTCGCGGCTAATCGCCGCCGCCGCCCATTCCGCGGGGCTGTTCCACCTGCCGGAGTCGTTCCGCCGGGTGGCCGCGGCGGTCCGGGCCGCGGCGGACACACCGGACGCCCCGGCCGTGCAGGTGGTCGAACGGACGGCTGGGCTGTTCTTCCGCACCCTCCGCCGGCTCGGGCTGACCGCTCCCGCGGCGGAACTGCTGGCCGCGCTCGCCGACGGGGCGACCGTCGGTCCGCGGGAACTGGGACTGGCCGTCGGGTGGTTCGCCATCGGCGATGAGGATGCCGGGATGCGGGTACTCGACGCCGCCCGCGAACGGCTGTTCGTCCCCGGCATCCCGGACGAGCGCGAGCGGACCGCCATCGCCATCGCTTACGCCGTGGCGGCCGGCCACGCCCCGCCGCGGATCGCGCTCGCCCGGCTGGAGGAACTGTTCCTGCGGCTGGGCGGCGTGACCGCCCACGGGGCGACCAACCGCTACTTCACCCTCAAGCCGCTGGAGCTCATCGACACCGTGGTCCGGGCGGTCGTCAGCGACGACTTCGCCCTGGGGCCGGGGGTCCGCGGCTGGCTGGACGACGACGAGTACCTGATCCGCCGGCGAATCACCCGCGACCTCGAAAGTGCCATGTCGTGAGTTGCCACCGAGGTTCCCGCAATCCGCCGGTCGTCTTACAATTCACCATTCCGACACCGCGACATCACCCGAGGCCACCGCTCACATGGTCGTCAAGAAGCCGGCCGTCGAAGACCTGACCCTGGCGGACTTGCAGGCCGAGGCCGAGGACCTGCGCAAGCGCATCAACCGGTTCCGCACCTCACTCGGCCGGTTCTTCGTTCAGAAGCAGGAGGTCATCGACCTGATGGTGGTGGCCGCGGTCGCCCAGGAGCCGCTGCTGCTGGTCGGGCCGCCGGGGACCGCCAAGTCCGACCTGGTGCTCAAGTTCAAGGACGCGCTGGGCATCGCCGAGGAGGACTACTTCGAGTACATGCTCACCCGGTTCACCGAGCCGTCGGAGATCATCGGAGCGATCGACATCGCGGAGCTGAAGTCCGGCCGGTACATCCGCCGCAAGGAGGGGAAGCTGCCGACCGCCCGGCTGGCGTTCCTGGACGAGATCTTCAAGTCGAACTCGGCCATCCTGAACATCCTGCTGACGATCATCAACGAGCGGAAGTTCTACCAGGAGGGGAAGCCCGAAGACGTTCCGTTGAAGGTGCTCTTCGCGGCGACCAACGAGGTCCCCGAGCAGGGCGAACTGGCCGCCCTCAAGGATCGGTTCGTGCTTAAGGTGCAGAGCCGGTCGGTGCAGGACGACCACTTCCAGGAGTTGATCGACTACGGCCTGCTGTCGGAGTCCCACCGCGGGCTGAACCAGAAGCCGTGGGCCGAGGGTCACTGCACCCTGGACGACATCGTCAAGGCCAACCGCTACCTGACGTTCCACTTCGGCCGGCGGCAGCCGGACGCCCACGGCGACGAGCAGAACGACCGCGACCTGTACTTCCCGGCCGACGTGTTCCGCGAGTACCAGCGGCTGGTCAAGACGCTGGTCCGGGAGGACAAAATCTTCATCAGCGACCGCAAGCTGGTGAAGCTGTACAAGCTCTTCCGGGTGCGCGCGTGGCTTCTCTCTGGCGGCACGGTCAGCCGCGACGACCTGCGGCTGCTCGCTTACCTCGGCGAGACGCATCAGGAAATCGAACACCTCCGCGAGAAGGTGCCGAACCTGCTAGGGGACACGTAACAACACAAAAGGCAAAAGGCAAAACGCAAAAAGGAAGACAGCAGCTGTCTTCCTTTTTGCGTTTTGCCTTTTGCCTTTTGTGTTGTTACGT
>DASSAT010000326.1:0-5114 GCA_035699305.1 Fimbriiglobus sp.
GGCGGTGGTGAAGCCGGCGGGCGACCCTCTTTCTCCCTCCCCCCTTGGGGGGGAGGGTTAGGGTGGGGGGGAGGTGGCTCTCACCCCCACCTCGGCCCTCCCCCCTCAAGGGGGAGGGAGGAATACGGGGCCGCACCCAGCGGTCCGTCCCACTACCGGCGGCCGAACAACCAGCCGCCCTTGTTCACCTTCATCTCGTCCGACCGGCGGTCCGACCGGCCGGAGACCGCCGCGGCCAGCCCGGCGATCGCCTGGTGGACCTTGCTCTTGGGGCCGTACTTGACCAGCGGGGCGCCGGCCACCCGGGCGGCGATCAGCGCCTTGGTGTCGTTGGGCACCTGCCAGAAGATCGGCTTGCCGATGACCTCCTCGGCCTTCTTCAAGCTGATCCCCTCCTCGACCATCTCCGCCCCGACCCGGTTGACGACCACCCGCACCTTCTCGGCCAGCCCCTCCTCGACCGACAGGGCGTGGACCATGCGGACCACGTTGCGCAGGCTCGACAGTTCCAGTTGAGCCACCAGCAGAATCAGGTCCGCCATCCGCAGGGCCATCAGGTCCGTCGGCAGCACTGACTTCGACAAATCTACCACCAAATGCGAGTAGCTGATCTTGAGCAGGTTCAGGATGCGCTCGACGTGGCCCTCGTGGATCAGTCCGACGTCGGCGATCTCCAGCGGGTGGCGGAGGATGTTCAGCCCGGTCGCCTCGTGCCGGACCAGGGCGCGGCGGAGGAAGTTCATGTCCAGCCGCTCGATGTTCCGGGCCAGGTCGCCGATGCTGATGTTGTCGATGCCGGTCACCTCGAAGGCGATGTCGGCGTCGCCCAGAGCCAGGTCCAGGTCCACCAGGGCGACGCCGTTGTTCGGGTCGCAGGCCAGGGTCGCCGCCAGGTTGACCGCCAGGCTGGTCGTCCCGACCCCGCCGCGGGAGCCGAGGACGGCGATCATGGTCGAGGCGACCTGGGGGCGGAGCATCATGCCGCTGCCGTCGGCGCTCTCGAACGAGGCGCCGGCCTCGCCCAGCGCCCGCCGCAGGGCGGCGAGCATGTCCTCTAGCCCGACCGGGTGGGTCAGGAAGTACTTGGCCCCCTTCTGTAGCGACTGGAGCAGCGCCTGGTGGTCGTGGCTGATGGTCAGGATCGGCAGCCGCGGGTGCTCGACGGACAGCTGGCCGATCATCGACAGGGCTTTTTGCTTGTCCGAGTCCAGGGCGACGATCGCCAGGTCGGGCATCGACTGCTGGATGACGTCGAAGAAGTACTCGTAGCGGGCGCACTCGGCTTCGAGCCAGACGAAATCCACCCCAAGCAAGAGCGCCCGGAGGGACTCGCGGGTCGATTCGGTCGGGTCTACGATCGCGACGCGTTGCATGTCCGCCACCGGGGGTCGGGTGTTCGGCAGGGGTGTCCGTCCGTGGAGCCGGTTCAATCGTCCGGCCGGCCCCGGCGAGGGGCCGGCCGGCAAGGGTCGTCACGTTACGGGATCGGCACCGGGGCGGACCCGCCGAGCGGGCCAACCGGGACCGGCACGACCGGGACCATCGGGGCGACCACCGGGCCGCCGGCCGGGACGGCACACCCGCCGCCGGCACAGTTGGCGTTCGGGGAGCCGCACACGTTGCCGATGCACGGATACTTGCAGGCGGTCGGGTCGCACAGGTACGCCGGGAGCTTGCAGTTCCCGCTGAACACCCGCCGCTGGCCGCGCGGGGCCTCCATCAGCCCCTCAAGGAATAGCTCATAATCGTCCGGGCTGCGGGTCTCGCGGCCCGGAACCCGGCGGGGCACCTGGGTGCAGTCCAGGGCGTCCACCAGTCGCGGGGTCACCAGGATGAGCAGCTCGGTCTCCCGCTCCTGGTGCCGGACCGTGCGGAAGAGCGTCCCGACGCCGGGCAGGTCGCCGAGGTACGGCACCTTTGAGGTCGTGGACTGGACCTCGTTCTCGATCAGCCCGCCGATGGCGAACGTCTGGCCGGACTCCAGCAGCACCGACGACCGGGTCTGCTGTTCGTTGAACCCGGGGGTGAACCCGAACGAGGTGGTCAGCCCGCGGCCGTTGTTGACCGAGCGGAACTGCGGGTTGACTTCCAGGTAGATCTTGCCGTTGCCGAACACGATCGGCAGGACATCCAGTTGGGTACCGACGTTCTCCAGGATCGCACCAGGGCCGTTGATCCCACTGGCCGGCCCGAGGACCGCCTGCTGGCCGCCGGCCCGGATGAACGCCGGCCGGCCGCTCTGGGTGATGACCTTCGGCTCACTGATGAACTTGGCCAACCCCTCAGACCGCAGCGCCTGGATGGCCCCGAAGATCTGCGGCGGGACGATGCCGAATATCAGGTTCGCGCTCGGGCTGAACGTCTGCGTGCTGGCCCCGCCCGCGGTGAAGTTGCCACCGATCAGCCCGCTGATGCTACTGCGGAACGCCGCATCGGTCCCACCGATCGCGAAGTCCACCCCCAGTTGCCGCGTCTCGGTGCGGTCCACCTGGGCCAGGACCACGTCGATCAGCACGTGCTGGGCGCCGCCGATCTGAAGGTTGTTGATGATGTTCTGCACGTTCCCGCCGACCGCGCTGGAGGCGATCCGGGCGATCGTGTCCGAGTCCTCCGGCCGGGTGACGAACCCGGTGAGGATGATCACGTTGCCGACCCCGGGGACAACGTCCACCGTGGCAGTCGGCACGGTCCGCCGGATCACCTGCCGGAGCAGCTCGTAGTCCGGCTGCACGACCACGTCGTACACCTGCCGGGTCTTGTCGGCGAACGTGACCGTGATCTGGGTCGCCCCGGCTTGGCGGCCGGTCAGGATCAGGGTCTTCGGGTTGGCCGCGTCGTACCGGGCCTGAAGGATGTCCTCGTTGGCGACGAGGACGTCCGCGATCAGCTTGTCAGTCGCCGGGGTGAACCGGACCGCCCCGCCGAGCGGGACGATCAAGGCCCCGGTGGTCTTGTCCACGCGGACCTCAGCCGGGCCGCCGGGTCGATCCGGGGCCTTGGCCGGGGGCTGAGCCAGCGCCGTTCCGGCGGTCATCCCGGCGAGGGCGGCCAGCCCTGCCAGCGCGCGGCGGCGGAGATACTGAATCCGGTGCATCCTTTCACCTCTCCTCGCTAGGGCCGGCGGGCGTCCTGCCTGCCGGACACGGTCGGTCAGGGCGGACCCCGGGCTGGTCTAAGGCCCGGGGGTTCCGTCCGGGGCGGGCTGCCCCGCACCGGACGGGTGACTCATCACGCGGCGAACCAGGCTCACGCCTTGTGGTTGCCTTCGGTTTTCTTCTCCGGGGTCGGCTTGGCCGGCGGCGGCACCTGGTTGGGCGTCTTCGCCGGCTTGTTCACCGTCCCGTCCTCCTTCACCTCGCCGATGTACCGGTAATCGCCCTCGATCACCTGGTAGCGGTACGTCTTCACACCCCGGACGGTCTGGATGGTGGCGTCCCAGAAGACCGGCTTCGGTCCCTCGACCTTCTGCTCGTTCGGCCCTTCCTTCGGGGTCGGCCCCTGGCTGACGTCCGGGACGGCCTTCGGCTCGGCGTTCTTCTCGCCCAGGGCCGACCGCGGGATGAACTGATCGGCGGCCAGGTCCTTCAACAGGAAGCGGCCGGCGTGCTCCTTGAGGTCCAGGGCGAACTGTTCCGGGGCCGGCGGCTTGATCTCCAGCAGCTTGAACTTGTGCGCGATCACCTCGGGGGTCAGCTCGGTGCCGGCCGGCAGGTCCTCGACCGGGACCGGGAGCGTGACCGTGACGGCGCCCTTGCCGCCCCCGCCGGTGCTGGTGCCGTCGGTGTTATCGTCCTCCAGGATGGCCCAGATCTGCTCGTCGGTGGGCGGGTCGGGCCATTCGGACGGCTTGTCCACGTTGCGGAGGATCAGCCGCAGGTCGGCCCCGCGGTTGATGGCCGCGTGCAGGAACTTGGCGTGGGCGTTGGTCACCGCCAGGGAGACCATGCTCATGTTGGGGTGCGCGGCCTTGTTGGCCCCCTCGACGTTGGTGTCGATGGCCAGCACCAGCATGTCTTGCAGCAGCGGGAAGACCGAGATCTTCTGGGTCTTCCGCGACGTGACCGAGCAGAGGATGTCCACGTGGGACCCCGGCCCGGCGAACCCGGCCACGCCCCGCTCCGGGGTGGCGTGGAAGGTCATCATGTTGTACCCGAGCGGCGGGGTGATCGGGGCGTTGATCGTCAGGTCCTGCGGGTTGAACGGCTCATCGACCCGGATGGTGCGGATCAACCGCTTCTCGACCATCTCCTCCTTGGTGCCGGCGTACGCGGCCGGCAGCGAGTCCTTGCTGAACTTCTTGAACTTCACCATGGTGTCGATCTGGTCCTTGGACAGCTTGGTCCCGACCGGTAGCTCCTTGGCGGCGACCGGGATCTCGACGTACTCGACCGACGCCGACTTGGCACCGATCTGCGAGGTCAGGAAGGCGGCCACCAGCCCACAGCCGACGGCCACCGCGACCAGAATCAGGTTCTTCTGCTTCATCGCTGCCACCCCCTCGGGGAGTATGTGGTTGCGGCTCTGGGCCGCCGGCCCTGAAAGGGTCGCGTCCGGCCGCCTCACGAGGGGGTGTGAGAGGGTCGGGTGCCGACCGCCGCCGGACGTCCGGCGGGCTTTCCCGCGGTCTGGGGCCGTTTGCCGGCCGCGGGTCCGAGTCGCGCTCGTTGGCGTCGGCCGGTGACGGACCGGCCGACAGTCCCGTGCGTTCGTGTCGCGGATTCGGGCGCTCAACCTTAGAACGCACTGGCCCGTTCGCAAGGCGGTAGCCAGTTGAAACGTCTCTTCCTGGCTTACCCGGTTTCCGTCCTGTAGCGGTGCGGTTGACACGGTGAATGATTCGACCGGGACCGCGCCGAGCCTTCAGTTTTTCCGGCCGGGGGAAACGTACCGAGCTTTCGTACTTTGACCGGCCTTCCGTTCGGAAGGCCGGCCGGCGAGTCAGGTTGGGCGAAGTGGGCGAACAAACTACGGCTACTGGTCCGTTACGACGAACTGATACAAGTTTTCGTAGGGTGGGCCGAGTCTTCGAGGCCCACCGTCTGGTCCCCCTCTCCCCGCTGGGGATCGGTCGATAGGGGTGAGGGGTCTTCTTTCTTGTTCCCTCCCCCCCAAGG
>DASSAT010000327.1:0-3479 GCA_035699305.1 Fimbriiglobus sp.
GCACGTGCGAGGCATCGAGCATACACTGAGGGGGACGCATGGCTGACTCCGTCCAGGAATGGTGTCGTAACCTCTTCCTAGGAGCAGCCATGCGTCACTTGCAAGCCAAAGCGCAAACTCGGAACTACTGACCCTACAATCCAGCTGCAACGGACCACTAGTCGTCGGGATCGGCCGGCACCACCGGAGTCCGTTCCGGTCGGGTCACTGCTTGGACCACCCGCCGCCGCAAGTCACGGCGGCGGATGTCACGGTCCGTCGGCTACTTCTTCGCCCCAGGTGCCCCGTCCCGCTTGGGGGGGCCTTCCTTGCTGTACGGCAGGTTGTTGGGGTTCGTATCCTTCTCGCTGCCGCCTCCGCACCCGAGGCCCAAGCCGAACGCGCACAGGCACAAGATCATCACGGCGCGACGCAGCATCGAACTCTCCTCTGGGTTCGCCCCACGGCCTGCCGGGCCGTGGGGCGTCGAACGATTCAGCCCCCGAGCAACCCGTTACTGGTTCTGGAAGACTTCACCGCCCGCGCGGGAGGCCATGGCCTCCAGCAGGGTCACGTTGATGCCGTTGACCTGGGTGACCACGGACGCGCCGGCGCTGTAGGGGATGAAGGCGGCGGACCCGTCCGCCCGCAGCCACAGGCCGCCGCCCGGGTGCAGACTCCAGAAGTGGTTCCAGTCCGCGGAGTTGTTCGGGCTGCCGGGCCGGTACAGGCCCGGCGTGGTCGTCATCGAGGGGATGCGCTCCCGGACGCCGAGCAGGCAGTCGCCCGCACCGAAGCCGTGGTTGTCGTAGCCCCACGCCACCCACATCCAGCCGAACTCCGTGGTGTTGTCTGGCGGGCGCTCGCCGATCATCACCGTGTTGGAGGTGCCGTCCGAGATGCCCGGGATGGTGACCTTCGAGTTCACGTACAGGACCCCGTCCTGGCCGGGCAACTTGGCCGAGGTGCCCGTCGGGTTGCCGGTCCCGGGGAGCGTCTCCTTGTAGCTGTCTCGCCCCGGCACGCCCATGTAGCTGCCCAGCGCGTGCTGGTTGCCGGTATCGGGGTCCGTCCAGGTTTGCAGATACCGCGTGTCCGACGGGCAGCCGTAGATCTTGAACGTCTGGCTGACGACAAACCGCTTCCCGCCGGTCAGGCCGGGGATCGGGTGCCACCACGGCCACTGGAACGGCGAGGTGATGGCCTTGGTGACGTTCTCCTGCTCCAGGTACGGGGCGATGCGCACCTGGTAGCCCCAGTAGCCGTCCGACGGGTAGCTGGTGGTCGCGTTGGCCCAGCCGTTGGGCGGGTCGTCGTAGCGGGGCGCGACGTTCCCGCCGCCCCACCACCCGGCGCCGGAGGTCTGGCCCTTGCCGAGGGTCACCCCGGCGGGGAACTTGTTGTTGGCGTCGTGATAGTTGTGCAGGGCCAACCCCATCTGCTTGAGGTTGTTGATGCACTGGGTGCGGGCGGCGGCCTCGCGCACCTTCTGGACGGCGGGGAGCAGCAGGCCGATGAGGATCGCGATGATGGCGATCACCACCAGCAACTCGATCAGCGTGAACCCTCTGCGAGTCGTGCGGGTCGGCATGGCCGAACCTCCTGGACGGACGGAGAGACGAAATGGGAACGGAACCGCGCCCCGTATCGGGGTGCGAGAAAAAGCCCAGGTCGATGAAGAGGAATCACCACCGATCAACCGGCAGCACGGGCCATCCCCTCCCGGCGGGGCGAATCAAACCGCCGGGTGCGAATCGAGGACGGGTCGGCCCGCCGTGAGGCGGGGCCGGGGCCCCGAACTGCCAGGTTGTGTCCGAACCGAGCGCGTGCGACCGTGGGGTCGCAAGACACGAAGAATGTAACAGAACCGGTTAATGATAAGCAAGGCGCTGGTTTTAACTTTTTTCTTAATTTTCCGGGTCGGGGAATTGGCCCGTATGCTCGGGTCTTGTAGGGTGGGTCGAGCCTTCGAGGCCCACCGTTCGGGAAGACGGTGGGCCTCGAAGACTCGACCCACCCTACGGGAATAGCCCCGACCAGGTAGTTCGACCGAGCGACCGACCCCTCAGCGCGGCCGGCCGACCGCGCGGCCGGCCAGGTCGTAGCCGTCCGCGGCCGTCACCTTCACCGTCACCAGGTCGCCCGGCCGCAAGTTCTTCCCCTTCACCCGCACCGCGCAGTCGATGTCCGGCGCGTCGGCGGTCGTCCGGCCGATGACGTGGTGGGCGAACTCCGGGTCCGGGCCGTCGATGATCGCCTCCACCTCCTCGCCGACCCGCGCCGCGGCCCAGGCGAAGGCGACCCGTTGCTGGACCTCCATTAGCGCGTCGCGGCGGGCGAGCTTCACGTCCTCCGGGACGTGCCCGTCGAGCTTCGCCGCGGGCGTGTCCGGCTCCAGCGAGTACGGAAAGACGCCGCACCGCTCGAACTTCGCCTCCGCCAGGAACGTCCGCAGCTCCTCGAACTCGGCGTCCGTCTCGCCGGGGAACCCGGTGATGAACGTGGTCCGCACCGCCAGGTTCGGGATCGCCTTCCGCAAGCGCCCTAGCAGCGCCTCGGTCTGCGCGCGGTCCACCCGCCGGACCATCCGCCGCAGGACGCGGTCGTTGATGTGCTGCAACGGCATGTCGAGGTACGGCAGCACCTTCTCGGTACTCGCCAGGGCGTCCACCACCTCGTCGGTGAAGTGCTCCGGGTAGGCGTACAGCACCCGGACCCACTCGATGCCATCGACCTTGTTCAGTTCGCGGAGCAGTTCGGCCAGCCGGGTCCGGCCGTACAGGTCCATGCCGTAGTAGGTGGTGTCCTGCGCAACGACGATCAACTCGCGGACGCCGTCCCGCGCCAGCTCGTTGGCCTCGCGGACCACCTCCTCGATCGGCTTGGTGACGTGCTTGCCGCGCATCTTGGGGATGGCGCAGTAGGTGCAGAGGCGGTCGCAGCCCTCGCTGATCTTCAAGTAGGCGTAGTGCCGCGGCGTGATGCGTAAGCGGGCGGTATCCTCCAGCGCCCGCATCGGGGGCGGCGGGAACAAGTCCAAAGTCTCCAAGTCGCAAGTCGCAAGTCCCGAACCGCCTGACTTGCGACTTGGAGACTTGAGACTTGAGACTGCGCGGGCGATCTCCTCGCGGCCGAAGACGCCGACGATCTGATCGACGCCGGGCACCTGCTCCAGCAGCAGGTCCCGGTTGCGCTCGGCGAGGCAGCCGGCGACCACGACCGCGCCGACGCGGCCCCGCTGCTTGAGCGCCAGCATCTCGCGGATGACGCCGAGCGACTCCTGCCGGGCCGGCTCGATGAACCCGCAGGTGTTGACCACGACCACGTCGGCGCCGTCGGCGTCGGGCTGGAGGGCGTAGCCGTCCTGGGCCAGCTTGCCGAGCATCCGCTCGGAATCGACGAGGTTCTTCGGGCAGCCGAGGCTCACGAAGGCGAAGGTGCCCTTCTCGGCGCGCGGGGTCGGGCTGTCCGGGGACGTGATCGGCAGCGGTCTGGCCTTG
>DASSAT010000328.1:0-4703 GCA_035699305.1 Fimbriiglobus sp.
CGCGTCCACACCAGCGAACGCCGCCACCAGGTCCGCGGTGACGTGCCCGACGTCGGACGCGAACCCCAGCGCCCACCCCGCACCCTCGAACCGGAACGCGAACGTCGGCTCGGAGTCGTGCGGCACCCGGACCGGCCGGCATGCCAGACCCGCGGTCAGGTCGAGCCAACCCCCCGCGGCGTACTCGCGGACTAGGCCAGCCTTCGCCAGCGGCGGATATTCTCCGCGGACGGACATGGCCGCGTGGTGTCGCGGGTGGGCGAACAGGGGGACCTTAAGCCGGTGTAGGTGGGCGAGGGTGAGGGCGTTCCAGTGGTCGCGGTGGGTGTGCGTCACCAGGCACGCCGACACCGCCTGCCACGACAGGCCGACTGCGGCCAGCCGCTCGGCCAGCACCCGCGGCCCCAGCCCGCAGTCGATCAGTAGGCCGAACCCCTCGACTTCCAGCAGGCTGGCGTTGCCCGCGCTGCCGCTGCCGAGCACCGTGAGACGGGCCGACCTGGCCCCCTCGGGTGGAGTTTGCATCCGCATATCCTGCCAGTTGTACCCGACCGGGCGGGCCGGACGGAAGCGACGTTGCGGAAATCGGCACGGCCGGGTGGGCAACTTGTTGCACGGTCCGGGGGTTGGTATCGTGTGGGGAGACGCGCGACCGGAGGACCCTCATGGCCGACCAGAAGACGATCCTGATCGTGGACGACGACCGCGAGCTGGTGGACGGGCTGCGGGCGATGCTGGAGCGGCAAGGATATCGGGTGATCCAGGCCCACGACGGCCACCAAGGGAAGGCGGCTATTTACAACCAGCGGCCGGACCTGGTCATCCTGGACATGATGATGCCGCGGATGGGCGGCTACCCGGTGCTGGAGCACTTCCGCGACAAGAAGGACGCGCCGCCGGTCATCATGATTACCGCCAACGAGGGGAGCCGGCACAAGGCGTATGCCGAATACCTCGGCGTGGTGGCGTACATCCGCAAGCCGTTCGCCACCGAGAAACTGCTGGAGGCGGTGAACAAGGCGTTTCAGGAGCCGGCCCCGCAGGAAGGCGAGAGTTCGTAGATGGGGATGAGTCTCGTAGGGTGGGTCGAGTCTTCGAGGCCCACCGTTCACACAGATGGTGGGCCTCGAAGACTCGGCCCACCCTACGAAGTTCGCTCTACGAAGTTTGCTCCAAATCTTCTCGCCGCACAAGTTCCTGGTCTCGTGCTCCGCGGCTCAACTCGTAGACCGCCGGTGGCTCCAGCGTCTCGCCGGCCGCCAGCCGGCAAAGCGGTTGCTTCCGCCGCGCCTCGGCGAACAGTCCCGCCAGGCAGCCAGGACACGCCAGGAAGTACGTCTTCAGCTCGCGGGTGACGCCGTCGCTCCACCGGGCGGCGATCTTGAAATGCGCCGGCCGGCCGCACCCCGCGGCGTAGCACAGGACCGGGTACGGCGGCATCGTCATCAGGCGGGGTCAGTTCGACGGGTGCGGGATCGCGTCGCCCTGGACCGCGGCCAGGGCGTTGAGGGCGGCCTTAAGCTCCGCTTCCTTCTTGTTCCGCCCCCAGGCCGGGGGGAACCGGTGGTCGCCGATCTCGGCCGCCACCTTGAAGCACTTGTCGTGGTCCGGCCCCTGCTCGTCGAGCAGCAAGTAGCGCGGGGTGTCGCCGAACTCGCGCTGGGCCACCTGCTGGAGCACCGACTTGGAGTTCGACGCGACCGCTTCCTGAGCGACGCGCTCGATCTCCGGCTCGATGTGCTGAAGGACGAACGCCCGGGCCGCGTCCCAGCCGCCGTCCAGGAAGATCGCCGCCACCAGCGCCTCGAACACGTCGGCCAGGATGTTCGACGGGATCTCGCCGAACCCGTTCATCCCCTTGCCGAGGAAGAGGAACTCGCCCAGCCCCAGGTCGCGGCTGAACTGGGCGCAGGTCTTGCGGCTGACGACGACCGACTTGACCTTGGTCAGGTCGCCTTCCTGGTACTCGGGGAAGCGGGCGTAGAGCTGCTCGCAGGTAACTAGCCCGAGGACGCTGTCGCCGAGGAATTCCATCCGCTCGTTGGAGCCGAGCCGGGTGTTGGCGCCGGAGGTGTGGGTGAGGGCCGCGCGCAACAGGTCGGGCCTGATGAACTTGTAGCCGATCGCTTCTTGGCAGTCTTGCAGTACGGTCCGTTCCCGAGTGGTCGTGGTGAGTTCGGAAGGCATGGCGCGTGAGGGTGTTATAAAGCTCGATAAGGCGAGGATGCGGTAAAACTACCACGCTCAAGCGGGCGTGTCAACGCGGGGCAAGTTGTGGCGGCAGGCGGCAAGGCGGACTCCGGCGAGTCCCCTGGATCATCCGGGTCGGGGTCGCCCTCCGTAAGCATTATAGGACATTCGACGGCGAGGGACACATGGGACCGACCGATCCGCCGGCCGCGGCCGGGTTTCGTATGCCGGCGGAGTGGGAACCGCACCGCGGGACGTGGCTGGCGTGGCCGCACCGCCGGTCCGACTGGCCGGGCCGGTTCGCCCCGATCCCGTGGGTGTACGCGGAGATCGTCCGCGCCCTGGCCCGGCACGAGGAGGTCAACCTGCTCGTCGCCGACGCCGACCACCAGGCCGCCGCCCGGCGAGTGCTGGAGCGAGCACACGCGGACCTGACGCGGGTGCGGTTCCACGTCTGCCCGACGGACCGCTCCTGGATGCGCGACTCCGGGCCGATCTTCGTCGTCAACCCGGCCGGCGAGCGGGTCGCGCTGGACTGGCACTTCAACGGCTGGGCGAAATACCCCGATTGGGCGAACGACGACCAAGTGCCTGGGTTCGTGGCGTCGCTCCGTGGGATGCCGGCGGTGCAGCCGACCTGTCGCGGGCATCGCGTGGTGCTGGAAGGGGGCAGCATCGACGTCAACGGGCAAGGGCTGCTCCTGACCACCGAGGAGTGCCTGTTGAGCACGGTGCAGCAACGGAACCCGCCGATGGACCGGGCCGACTACGAGCGGGTGTTCGCGGACTACCTGGGGGTGAAGAAGGTGCTCTGGCTGGGGCAGGGGATCGCCGGCGACGACACCCACGGGCACATCGACGACCTGGCGCGGTTCGTCGGTCCGCGGACTGTCGTGACGGCAGTCGAGGACGACCCGGCCGACGCGAACTACCGGCCGCTGCGAGAGAACCTGGACCGTCTCAAGGGCATGCCGCTGGAGGTGGTGCCGCTGCCGATGCCGCGGCCGCTGGTGTTCCGCGGCATCCGGCTGCCGGCGAGCTACGCCAACTTCTATATCGCCAACGGCGTCGTGATCGTGCCGACGTTCAACGACCCGAAGGATCGGGTGGCGCTGGGGACACTCGCCGAGCTGTTCCCGGACCGAGAGATGGTCGGCATCCACTGCGTCGAGTTGGTGTGGGGGCTGGGGACGCTGCACTGCATGACGCAGCAGGAGCCGTAAGAGACGATCCGCAGATTACGCAGATTCCACAGATTTGAAATCTGGGTCTTTCATCTGTGAAATCTGCGGAATCTGCGGATCGTTGATCTTCGCGGCCAGGGCCAGCCCGGCCCCGGCGAGGCACGTCGTCACAAAGCTGAGCAGCAGGCTGACCAGGTGCCACGACACGAACGCGGCCTGTGCCGTCTCAGTGCGGAACCGCTCGACCCGCAACTGACTGACGTGCTCCGAGATCGGCCAGCCAACCACCGCGAGCACAAGTGCCAGCCCGATCAGATAAACCCGCCACCGGCCGACCGACCCGGCCCGGAACCACGTCAGGGCGGTGATGAGCGCTACGCCTCCGCAGATCGACTGCATCAGGAAGAACTTCGGAAAGACCGGCCCGACTGCTGACCCGGCCAGCGCGCTGGCCAAGTCCTTCTTCTCCTTGTCCGTGGCACCGGGCGGGATGATCGTCTGATGTGCCGTCCGGTCCGACGGGCCGTCGTTCACCACCTGCTTGAACGAGTCGAAGATGGCCGGCGCCGCGACGAAGCTGAAGAACCCCGCGCCGCCGAACCAGAAGCCCAGCGCCAGGATGTGCAGTCCGCGGAGCAGCGTCTGACGCATCGGCCCGTCCCCGATCCGGTTCTCGGTGCCGGCGAGGAGCCGGCGGATGTTCCCTCTATGTTTTACGACCACCAGCGCCGAACCGACGAGACAGAACGCGGTCACGACCCACTTGCTGACGCCGAACGGGTCGGGCGTCCCGGCGAGGCGAGCCGCCACGAGTGCAGCCAGCGCCGCGACCGAGGCGAGCGAGACGAACCGGGTGGAGAGCGCGACGACCACCCAGGTGAGCACAGCCACCGCCGCCGGGCCGGGGACCAGCACGCAGACCGCCCCGGCCCCGGTCGCCACGCCTTTGCCGCCGCGGAAGCCCAGGTAGACCGGGAACAGGTGCCCCAGGAAGGCCAGCAGCGCCGCCCCGACCCGGAGCACGTCATCGGAGACCGCGGCGTCGGTGTTCATCGACCTCGATACGGGGACGATGGCCGCGACCGGCCCGGCCCCCTTCAGGAAGTCGAGGACGAAGACGCGGGCGCCGTACTTCCGGCCGAGGATGCGGCCGACGTTCGTTGCCCCGATGTTGCCGCTGCCAGCCTTGAAGAGATCGACGCCCTTGAGTCGGGCGATCAGGTAACCGAACGGGATCGCCCCGATCAGGTACGAGGTCAGTAGGAGCAGCGCAGTGGTGAGCATCTCGTCGTCCCCGGGACCGCGGCCGTCCCGGCCGCTCTTGCTGGG
>DASSAT010000329.1:0-2014 GCA_035699305.1 Fimbriiglobus sp.
CAGCCGACTGTTGGTCAGCCGCAAGGCGACGTGCAGCCCCAGCACCAGGACGAACGCGAACAGGACCACCAGCGCCCCGAGGACCGTCAGCATCGGCCCGAAGTTGCCGAGGAACCGGTCCCACCAGCCGGCCCCCGGCGGGGACTTCGCGTACAGCCCCTCGACGGCGTAGTAGACCGCTAGCGCCAGCGGCGGGAGCAGGTACTCCTTGGTGTTGTAGACGACGCCGAGGAGCTTGCCGAAGACGAACTCGTAGGGCGAGATGTCGGTGACGAGCAGCACGTCCAGGGCGCCGGTGTCGCGCTCGCTGGTCACGGACGTGACCGCCTGCGCCGCCACCAGCAGCAGGCTCAGGACGGCGACCGGCACCAGCCCGTAGGCGGCGGCGAACGCCGGCCGGCCGCCGGGCTGGTAGAGCATCTCGACCGCGTAGTACAGGACCAGCGCCAGTACCACCCCGAACGCCAGCTTGACCAGCAGCGGCCGCCGGCCGTAGGCGAGCGTGCGGACCTCCCGCCACAGGACTGGGTTCTCCCACACCTGGCGGACCGTGCCCGGCGCGGCGTGGGCCTTCGACCGGAACGCCTTGAGCTCCTCCGGGGCCAGGTTCGCCTCGGGGTCCTCGGTCGGCCCCTCCCGCTGCATGACCGGCTCGCCGCTGGGGTTCCACCGCCGCAGCCGAGCGATGCCGATGCCGTTGAGGAGAACGCACCAGCCGAGCATCACCAGCGAAAAGCCGTAGGCCGGCGGCAGCGCCGCCCACCCGCCCGGTGGCGGGTCGAGGACCGACAACATCGCCCGGAACGGGTCGATGCACGCCTGGACCAGCCCCCAGTCCACCGCGGGGGTGACCGCCGGCCCGACCGCCCCGACCGCTTGGGTCAGGCTCAGGTACAGGGCCAGGAACAGCACCGACAGGGCAAGCGCCTGGAACGTCCGCTCCCGCCACAGGGCGACCAGTCCGCCGAGCGACCCGGCGGCGAACGCCGTGGTCAGCATCACCGCCGTCGCCTGGACCACCTGCGACGGGCCGATGCCGCCCATCAGCAGCATCAGCGCCAAGGCCGGGACGCTGACCAGCAGCAGCACCGTGATCGGCAGGAGCGCGCCGAGCAGCTTGCCCAGGACGATCTCATAGTCCCGCATGTCGGTGATGAGCAGCAGGACGAACGTCCGCCGGTCCTTCTCCTGGGCAACGGCGCTGGCGGCGGACAGGGCGGCGAAGAAGATCAGCAAGAGGAGTTGAACAAAGACGACGATCTGGAACAGGAGCAGGCCGAACCGGGCGGCCTCGCCGAGGGTGGCCTCGCGGGTGAACCCGACGGTGGCTTGCCAGGCGGTGGCCCCGAGGACCACGATGAGGCCGAGCAGGGCGGCCCGGGAGGCGAAGTGACTCGTCCGCCGGGGGACGGTCGCCAACTCCCGCATGAAGATCGGACCGAGCACACGAGTCCCCTGGAGAGAAGCGGGATGAATGCGATTAACTTATGGCCGACATGCCGACCGGCGAACCCCGAGCGGCAGCGAGGGGGTGGGACCCCGGGACCGCGGCCGTCCCGGCCGCTCTTGCTCGACAAGTCGGAGGCTTATCGGGCAGTCCGGGAGCGTTTCTACTCGGGTAGCAAGAGCGGCCGAGACGGCCGCGGTCCCAGGGCCGAACCTCCGCCCCGCGGCTAGAATCCGTTCGGCATGAACGTCGTCATCATCGCCCTGCGCGGGTGCCCGGTCGCGGCCCTCGGGCCGTACGGCAACGAGTGGATCGCCACACCGAACCTCGACCGGCTCGCGGCTGAGGGGGTGGTGTTCGACCGCCACGTCTCCGACTGCCCCGACCCGACCGCCGCCGGCCGCGCCTGGCGGACCGGCCGGCACCAGTTCCCGCCAATTCTCCTTGGGGGTACGCCACCTAACCCCCCGGCCCCCTTCCCTCAGAGGGAAGGGGGAGCAAGCAGAGACTCTTCCTCCCCTCCCCGCTTCGGGGAGGGGCTGGGGGAGGGGTTAACGCCCAGGGGGG
>DASSAT010000330.1:0-5163 GCA_035699305.1 Fimbriiglobus sp.
GAGTGGGCGTAGGGCACTTTCACCGCGTCGGGGTGCGTGTCCAGCAGGCGCGGCGCGAACGTGCAGACCACAAAGCCCGCCGCCTCGAACGTCTGGTGGATCGGCGGCGGCTGGTGGGTCGTCCCGGTGATCGGCTCGAAGTCGTCGGCGTTGAACGTGAACGGGTAGACGAACCCGTCCCACCCGACCACGTCGAACGGGTGGTGCGCCAGCGTGTACCGGGTGAGCCGCGGGCCGTCCTTGACGACTAGCGTCACGTCCTTCTCGGAGTCGGTGGTGTGGGCGTCGGTGGGGCCGTGCAGGTCGCGCTCGGCGAACGGGGCGCCGAGCCGGAACTGGCCGTCGGGGTTCAGATACCGCGGCGGGAACCCTACGGTGCCAGCGGCCTCGATCACCAGCAGGTCGGGCTGTCCCCCGGCGGCGTCGAACTCGACGCGGTAGGTCGTCGTCTTGGGGACCACGACATAATCGAACGGCTTGAACGGCAGCGGGCCGAAGAGGGTGTGCAGGGTGCCGCGGCCCTTGTGGACGAAGAGGACCTCGTCCGCGGCGGCGTTGCGGTACAACTCGCCCTGCGGCTGGGCCGGCCGGCAGCGGTACAGGGTCACGTCGGCATTGGTCAGGAGCGGCACGCGGCCGGTGACGGGATCGCCCTTCGCGGGGATGTCCTTGGACTTCAGATGATGGTGTCGCAGGGCGGGTTGCCTGGCGATCTCGATTGGCAGTTCGCCGGCCGGCTCGACCTTGCGGACGCGGGTCGGCGGCCGCAGGTGGTAGACGATGCTGTAGGCGCGGGAAAACCCCTGGGTGGAGATGACCTCCTCGTAGTAGAGGCCCTCGTTGCGGTAGCCGGGGCTGACGCGGTGCGCGGTGTGCCGCTTCGGGGGGACGGTGCCGAGTTGTAGATAGCGGGGCATGAAAATGGCTCCCAAGCCCGGGGACCGCGGTCCCCGGGCTTTAACTGGGACGCTCCTCGACGGGGTTCCGCAGGGTGCCGATGCGTTCGATCGCCAACTCCACCATGTCACCGGGCTGGAGCCAACCGCCGACCGCCTCGGGCGTCAGCTCCAGGATACAGCCGGTGCCGACGGTGCCAGAGCCGAGCACGTCGCCGGGCCGCAGCTCCGTGTCCCGGCTGGCGTGGGCGAGGAGCTGCGGCCAGGTCCAGTGCATGTCCGCCGCGTTGCCGCGGGAGTACACCTTGCCGTTGACCGTCGCCGTCATCTCCAGGCGCAGCTTGCCGTCTCGATAGCGGTCGCGCAGCTCCGCGAACGGGACCAGGTGCGGGCCGAGGCTGGTGGCGAAGTCCTTGCTCTTGCTCGGCCCGAGTCCGACCGCCATCTCGGCGCGTTGCAGGTCGCGGGCGGACCAGTCGTTCATGACCGTGAAGCCCGCGACGCAGTCCATCGCGGAGTCGTCCGCTGGCAGGTCGCGGGACAGCGTCCCGATCACGCACGCTAGTTCGAGTTCGTAGTCCAGCGCCTCGCTTCCCCAGGGTGCCCAGACCGGGTCGCCGTCGCGGATGACCGCGACCGGGTTGGAGAAGTAGAAGACCGGCACCTCGTACCACTGCGGCACCATGCCCAGCCCGCGGTGCTTCCGGCACGTCTGGACGTGCTGCTCGAAGGCGTAGAAGTCGCGGACGGACGCGACCGGCGGCAGGGGGTGGTGCATAGGGTTGGTCCTCGCCAAGCCCGGCGACGGCCGTCGCCGGGCTTCGGTGGCTACAGCGTGCCGCGGAGTTCCTGTTCGCGCTCGATCGCCTCGAAGAGCGCCTTGAAGTTCCCCTTGCCGAAGCTCTTCGACCCCTCGCGCTGGATGATCTCGAAGAACAACGTCGGCCGGTCCTGCACCGGCTTGGTGAAGATTTGCAGCATGTACCCCTCGTCGTCCCGGTCCACCAGGATGCCGAGGTCCGCCAGCTCGGCCAGGTCTTCCTTGATCGGGCCGACGCGGTCGGTGAGCGTGTCGTAATACGTCTTCGGCACCCGCAGGAACGACACGTCGTTGGCCAGCAGGGCGCGGACCGTCTGGACGATGTCGTTGGTGGCCAGCGCGATGTGCTGCACCCCGGCCCCGCCGTAGAAGTCGATGTACTCCTCGATCTGACTGCGGCGGCGGCCGTGCGCCGGCTCGTTGATCGGGAACTTGATCCGCCCCCGGCCGCCCTGCACCACCTTCGACATCAGCGCCGAGTACTCGGTCGAGATGTCCTTGTCGTCGAAGGAGATGAGCTGCTCGAAGCCGAGCACCTTGCGGTAGAACTCGACCCACTCGTCCATCTTCCCTTCTTCCACGTTGCCGACGACGTGGTCGATGGCGAGGAGGCCGGCCGGGTGGTAGGTGGCCGGGCTGTACCGGGCCGGGTCGATGGCCGTGAAGCCGGGGGCGAACGCGCCGCGGTAGCGGTCGCGGTTGACGAAGGTGTGCGTGGTGTCGCCGTAGGCGCGGATGGTGGCGAACTCGTAGACGCCGTGTTCGCCCTCCAGCACCGTCGGCCCCCGGACACCGACGGCGCCGCGCTCGACGGCCCGGTTGTACGCCGTCCGCACGTCGTCCACTTGTAGCGCGATGTCGGAGACGCCGTCGCCGTGTAGGACGAGCCGCTGCACGTCCGGGTGCTGCGGCCGCAGCGGCGAGACGAGGACGAAGATGATGCCGCCCTGCCGCAGGACGTAGCCGGCCTCGTGCCGGACCTTCGTCTCCAGCCCGGCGTAGGCGACCACGTCGAACCCGAAGGCGTTGCGGTAGAAGAACGCCGACTGCCGGGCGTTGCCGACGAAGAAGCGAACGTGGTCGATCTTCCGCAGCGGGATGTCGTTCATATCCGCTCCAAAGAGGATTCACCGCAGAGGGCACGGAGGGCGCAGAGAAAAGACAAAGAGTTAAGTTCTGAAAACCATCTTTCTGTCTTTACTCTCTGCGCCCTCCGCGCCCTCCGCGGTGAATCCTGTATCACGTTACCGGGAGGTTGAACCGCCGCACCAGCTGTTCCAGCTCGCGGCGCAGGAACGGGAACGACGGGGCGACGAACAGCCGGTCCTGCATCCGCGACGGGTCGTAGTCGGTGGCGATCACCACGTCGGTGACGAACGGCTCCCGCTTCACCTCCGGGCTGAGAAGCGAGTACGGGATTTCGCCGGTGGAGGAGAGGATGCCGGCCCCGAAGACCTTAGGCTCACCGTGCTCCGCGATCAGGCCGAACTCGATCGAGAACCAGCTAAACCGTTTCAAGGCCAAGACCTGCTCGCCCTTGTCGGTGGCGGCGACGGCCTGGCCGATCAGCGTGAGCAGTTCAGCGTAGTCGCGGTTCATCAGCGGCGGGCAGTGGCCGAGGCAGTCGTGGATCATGTCCGGCTCGGGGGTGAACTCCGGGTGCGACCCGTGCCGGATGAACTGCGTCACCGGGAACCCGCGGCGGGCGATGTACCGGTAGAAGGTGCGATACGGCAAGGCGCCCTCGGCCGGGACCAGGTGCATCTGCGTTTCCCGGCGCAGCCGGTCGCTGATCGTCCGCAACTGCGGGATCGCGTCCTCGGTGATGGCCAGGTCGTGTTTCGCCTTCAGGTAGATCGCGCTGGCGTGCTTGAGGTGCAGCTCGTGCAGCTTCGGCGTGACCTCGCGCCAGATGCGCGTCTCCTCGGGCGTGTAGTCGATCAGCGGCGGCCCCAACTCCTCCAGCCGGTGCTTCCGGCACAGGTGGAACAGACGGCGCCGGCGGTCGATGTACCCCGGGTCCGCTTCGCCGGGGTGGCCGGGCTCCAGTTCGAGCTCGGTCGCCTCCGGCGGGTTGACCATCGCGTCCGGCGCGATCGGTACGCCGTACTCGACCAGGGTGTTGGCGTCGTCTTTCATGGCCGCTGGACCCGGGACCGCGGAGAGGAGAAGAGTCCCACACCCCATTATACCCCGTGGTCCGGGGTCCGGTCTTTGAGTGTAGTAGGCACACTCCGTGTGCCGTCGAACCAAGAACGGCACACGGAGTGTGCCTACTACATTTGAAGAGTGCGGAAGAAGTCCAGCGCGTCGGGGTTGGCCAGCGCCCCGGTGTTCTTGATGGGTAGGCCGTTGACGGCGTTGCGGACCGCCACCTCGGAGAGCTTGCCGCTGATCGTCCGCGGGAAGTCCGGGGCCGCGACCACGAACGCTGGGACGTGCCGCGGCGAGCACCGGGTCTTAAGCCGCTGCTTGATCGCGTCGGTCAGCTCCGGAGTGAGCGACTGCCCCGGCTGCATGCGGACGAACAACACCACCCGCTCGTCGCCGCCGCGGCGCAGGGCCGTCGCCAGCGACTCGACGACCTCGGGGAACGCCTCCACCTGCTGGTAAATCTCGGCGGTGCCGATCCGCACGCCGCCGGGGTTGAGCGTCGTGTCGGAGCGGCCGTAGATGACCAGCCCGCCGGTCGGCGTCTCCTCGGCCCAGTCGCCGTGCGTCCAGACGTTGTCGAAGGCGCTAAAGTACGAGCCGAGGTACTTTCGCTTGTCGGGGTCGTTCCAGAAACCGACCGGCATCGACGGGAACGGCGACGTGCAGACCAACTCGCCCGGCTCGCCGATGATCGGCTTGCCGTCGTCGTTGAAGACGTGGACGTCCATGCCGAGGCCCTTCACCTGCAACTCGCCGCGGCGGACCGGCTCGGTCGGGCAGCCCAGCGCGAAGCAGGAGATGAGGTCCGTCCCGCCGGAGATGGACGACAGGCAGACATCGGCCTTCACGTCGCGGTAGATGTAATCGTAGCTCTCCGGCAGCAGCGGCGAGCCGGTCGAGAGGACCACCCGCAGCTGCGTCAGGTCGTGGTGCTCTCGCGGCTTGGCGCCCTGCTTTTCCAGGTGGGCGAAGTACTTGGCACTCGCCCCGAAGTGGGTCAGCCGGGTGCGCTCGGCCAGGTTCCAAAGCACGTCGCCGGTCGGGTGGAACGGCGAGCCGTCGTAGAGGGCCAGCGTCGCCCCGGAGGCGAGGCCGCTGACCAGCCAGTTCCACATCATCCAGCCGGTGGTGGTGAAGTAGAACAAGTGGTCCCCGGGCCGCAGGTCGGAGTGGAGTTGGTGCTCCTTGAGGTGCTGGAGGAGCGTGCCGCCGGCGCCGTGGACGATGCACTTCGGGGCGCCGGTGGTGCCGGACGAGTACAGGATGTAGACCGGGTGGTCGAACGGGAACCGC
>DASSAT010000331.1:0-2723 GCA_035699305.1 Fimbriiglobus sp.
GCCCGGCGCTCGGCGTCGGACAACGCCCGAACGAACAGAGGTGGTTTCATGACCCATTATTCGGGACCAACCACCGATTACCAAGTAACCAAATGAGACTCCACTAGCACCGGGTAGGGGCCGCCCTCCGTGGCGGCCCGGGAGACGCTACACCGACGTGAAACGCACTCTAAAAGCGGAAAGCGGTGGACGACCGGGCCGGTCCCGACTACCGGAATGGGTGGACCCATCCCCCGGAGGCCCGCCATGACCCGCACGCTCCTGCCGCTCGCCGTTCTCGCGCTGTTCGCGGCCGCCGCCGCCGCCCAGGAGGAGTACCCGCTCGCCCCCGGGGCGAAGGTGACCAAACTCGCCGACGGGTTCAAGTTCACCGAGGGGCCGACCGCCGACGCCGAAGGCAACGTCTACTTCACCGACCAGCCCAACGACCGCATCCTCCGCTGGGGCACCGACGGCAAGCTGACTACGTTTATCGAGCCGGCTGGCCGGGCCAACGGCCTTTGCTTCGACGCCGCCGGCAGCCTGTGGGTCTGCGCCGACGAGCGCAACGAGCTGTGGAAGGTAGACGTCGCCGCTAAGACCAAGGAAGTCGTGGTCAAGGGGTACGACGGCAAGCTCCTCAACGGCCCCAACGACGTGTGGGTCCGGCCGGACGGCGGGGTGTACTTCACCGACCCGTTCTACAAGCGCGACTACTGGAAGCGCGGCCCCGAGGAGCAGGACACCCGCGGCGTCTACTACCTCTCGCCGGCCGGCCGGCTGACCCGGGTGGACGACGGCTACAGCCAGCCGAACGGCCTCGTCGGCACGCCCGACGGCAAGACCCTCTACGTCTCCGACATCGGCCGCGGCCGGACCTACGCCTACGACATCCAGACCGACGGCACCCTGCGGAACCAGCGGACGTTCTGCGGACTGGGGTCCGACGGGATGACGCTCGACGCCGACGGCAACGTCTACCTGACCGGCAAGGGGGTGACGGTGTTCGACCGGACCGGCAAGCAGATCGCCCACATCGACGTGCCGGCCAAGTGGACGGCCAACGTCTGCTTCGGCGGCAAGAACATGCGGACGCTGTTCATCACCGCCGGCACAGCGCTCTACAGCGTCCCGATGCGGGTCAAGGGCGCGGCGCGGCAATGATGGAATGACGGAATGATGAATGATGACTGCCTTTCTCGTCATTCGTCATTCGTCATTCGTCATTCCGTCATTCTCCAGGTATGCTGGTCCCGCCGAGTTCTCCCGAGGAGCCTCCCCATGCACCGCCGCGACTTCCTCTCGACTGCCGCCGGGGCCGGGTTGGCCGCGTCGCTGCCGGCCGTTCACGCCGCGGGGCCGGACAAGAAGCCCCTGCGCGTCGGGCTGATCGGCACCGGCTGGTACGGCAAGTGCTCGCTGTTCCGGCTCCTCCAGGTCGCGCCCGTCGAGGTCGTCGCGCTGTGCGACGTGGATTCAAAGATGCTCGCCGAGGCGGCCGACCTGGTCGGCCAGCGCAGCAAGTCGTCGAAGAAGCCGCGGCTACACGGCGACTACCGGGAGATGCTCAAGGATCACGAGTTCGACGTGGTCATGGTTGGGACGCCGGACCACTGGCACGCGCTGGCGATGATCGCGGCAGTCCAGGCCGGAGCCGACGTCTGGGTGCAGAAGCCGATCAGCGTGGACGTGGTCGAGGGCCAGGCGATGGTCGCCGCCGCCCGCAAGCACAAGAAGGTCGTCCAGGTCGTCACCCAGCGCCGCAGCACCCCGCACATCGTCGCGGCGCGCGACCGGGTCATCAAGGAGGGGAAACTCGGCACCATCGGTCACGTCGAGATCTGCTGCTACTACCACATGCGGGTCAACGGCAACCCGCCGGTCAAGAAACCGCCGGCGCACTTCGACTACGAGATGTGGACCGGCCCGGCCCCGCTGCGGCCCTACGACGCCCCGCCGAACCCGAACGCCTGGAATGAGCCGCTGCCGCACCGCCGCTGGTGGCGGACGTTCACCGAGTACGGCAACGGCATCGTCGGCGATATGTGCATCCACATGCTCGACATGGTTCGCTTCCTGCTCGGCCTGGGCTGGCCCAAGAGCGTCAGCTCGACCGGCGGCATCTACGTGCAGAAGGACGGCAAGTCGAACATCTCCGACACCCAGACCGCGACGTTCGCCTACCCCGAGTTCCCGGTGGTCTGGACGCACCGCACCTGGGGTGACCCGCCCGACCCCGACTATCCCTGGGCCGCGTTCATCTACGGCGACCAGGGGACGCTCAAGGTCAGCGTGAACAAGTACGAGTTCTTCCCCAGCGGCGCCAAGAAGCCGACGCTCAGCGGCATCCCGCTGATGGAGGAGGACAAGTACCCCGAGGACCGGACGGAGAAGGACCTGGAGCGGAACGTCGCCTCCGCGCTGCGGCGGCACTGGCTCGACTTCCTCAAGGCGCGAGAAAGCCGTGGGAAGCCGGTCGCTGACATCGAGCAGGGGTACATCTCGACGGCCAGCTGCATCCTGGCGAACCTGTCGATGCGGCTGGGCCGGTCGCTGGCCTGGGACCCGGCGGCGCACCAGGTCGTCGGCGACGCCGGGGCGAACAAGCTCCTCCGCCGACCGTACCGCGCCCCGTGGACCCACCCCGAACCGGACAAGGTTTGAGTTTAGTATGGTGGGTCGAGTCTTCGAGGCCCACCGGTTTGGTTCCCTCTCCCCTTGGGGGGGGAGGGTTAGGGTGGGGG
>DASSAT010000332.1:0-4495 GCA_035699305.1 Fimbriiglobus sp.
TGGCGGTGATGGCGCTGGCGGTCTACACCGCCGTCGTGGTGCTGGTGCTGGCCGCCACCCCGCTCGACCTCCCCCAGTGGGGCGGGGCGTCGGCGGTACTCAACGCCCTGATCCTCGGGGTGCTGCTCAACTTCCGTAACCGCGAGGCCTATGACCGCTGGTGGGAGGCCCGTAAGCTCTGGGGCCAGCTCGTCAACGACAGCCGCAACCTGTGCCTCAAGACCGTCTCCCTGCCGGGCCTGTCTCCCGATGACTGCGCCCGACTCGGCCGGCTGGTGGTCGGGTTCGCGGCGGCGATGAAAGACCACCTGCGCGGCAGCGCCGCGCTGCAACGGGTGCCGGGGTTCGAGAAGGAGACCGCCGAGCCGGACCACGTCCCGCTGTACCTCGCCGGCCGGCTGATCGAGTTGCTCCGCGGCTGGCGGGCCGAGGGAAAGCTGACCGACTACGACCTGCTCCTGCTCGACCCGCACGCCCGCGCACCGATGGACATCTGCGGGGCGTGCGAGCGGATCAAGACGACCCCGATGCCGCTGTCGTACCGGTCGCTGTTGCGGCACGGGCTGGTGCTGTACCTGCTCTCGACCCCGTGGCTGGTCGGCGACCAACTCGTCTGGTGGGCGGTCCCGGTGGTGGCGCTCCTGGGGTACTTCCTGCTCGGCATCGAGCTGACCGCCGAGGACGTGGAGGAGCCGTTCGGCCGCGACGGCGACGACCTGGCGCTGGCGGCGTACTGCGACACCATCCGCCGGTCGGTGGACGAGGTGCTCGGGCAGACTTTGTAGTCGTTCACCCCTCTCCCCGCTGGGGAGAGGGGCCGGGGGTGAGGGGTAAGCCTTCACCCTCCACAGACCCCTCACCCCTAACTCCTCTCCCCCAAGGGGAGAGGGGGACCGGACACACTCGCTCCATCTTGCCCCATCGTCAAGACCCTTGTCTCCGGCGCCGGCCGGGCGTAGTCTGGATCGACGCCGGCCGACCCCCTCTCCGGGCCGGTCGGCCTTCGTTCCCCTCAGCGAAAGGCCCGCCATGTCTCGCCGCCTGCTCACCGGACTGCTGTTCGCAGCCGGGCTGGCCGTCCTGATCGGCCCGCCCATCGTCGGCCAGGAGCCGGGCGCCACCCCCGACCCGAAGGGGCCGCCCGCCGTCAAGGGCGCCAAGAGCGCCACGGCCGACGACTCCGACGACCCGATGAAGAAGTACCCCGAGTTCGCCAAGGTGGTCAAGGGGGCCAAGGTGCAGGAAGGACTCTTTACCCTGCACCACAAGGACGACAACGTCTACGCCGAGTTGCGGCCCGACCAGTTCGACAAGCCGTTCCTCGTCCCCATTGCCGTCGCCAAGGGGGCCGGCATGGGCGGCAGCACCCTGAACTTCGGCGAGGAGTGGGTGATCGCCTTCAAGAAAGTCGGCGACAAGGTGTTCGTCGTCCGCCGCAACGTCCGGTTCACCGCCAAGCCCGGCAGCCCCGAGGCCAAGGCCGTTGACACCACCTACAGCGACTCGGTCCTGATGGCGATCCCGATCAAGACGGTCAACCCCATGAAGGGGACCACGGTCATCGACCTCAACGACATCTTCTTCGGCGACTTCGCCAACCTGGGCCTCGGGATGCTCGACCGGTCGCGGACCACCTGGCACAAGGTCAAGGCGTACAAGAAGAACGTCGAGCTCCAGGTGGCGGCCACCTTCTCGGGCAGCCGGTACTCGGGGATGTTCTTCTCCGGCGGGGACGACATCATCGACCCCCGCGGGATCACCGTCGTGGTCCAGTACGGGCTGGTCGAGCTGCCCGACGGCGGCTACCAGCCGCGGTACGCCGACAACCGGGTCGGACACTTCCTCACCGTCCAGAAGGACTTCTCCAAGGCCACCCCGGACACCAGCTTCGTGCGGATGGTCAACCGGTGGCGGCTGGAGCGGACCGACGGCTCGACGTTCAAGGACGGGGACCGGCCGGTCCCGCCGAAGAAGCGGATCGTCTACTGGATCGAGGACTCGGTGCCCGACGAGTACCGCACCGCGGTCCGCGAGGGCATCCTCGAGTGGAACAAGGCGTTCGAGAAGGTCGGATTCAAGAACGCCATCGAGGTCCGCCAGCAGGATGGCCAGGAGTTCGACCCGGAGGACGTGACCTACGCCACCTTCCGGTGGATCACCACCGACATCCCGTTCGCCATCGGGCCGAGCCGCGCCAACCCGCTGACCGGCGAGATCCTCGACGCGGACATCCTCTTCGACGGCAGCTTCATCCAGTACTACAAGCAGGAGTCGCGGCTGTTCCGGGACGAGAAGGGTCGGCCGGTCGAGCCGGCGAGCATGATCCGGGCACTGCACAAGGGGTGGGACCAGCCGATGCACCCGCTGGCGCTGCGCGGCAGCCCGTTCCACTGGAACGACAAGCCGGGCGAGCCGCCGATGTCGCCGGAGGCCCGCCAGTGGCAGCGGACCCACGCCGCCCAGACCGGGTACTGCCGCTGCGCCGCCCACAAGCGCAGCGAGTTGGCCCTGGCGGTGCTGCACCTGGCCGTGGTCGCCGGCCTCAAGGACGACAAGGTGCCCGACGAGCTGATCCAGCAGGCGGTGAAAGAGACGACGATGCACGAGGTCGGCCACACCCTCGGGCTGCGGCACAACTTCAAGGCCAGCACCATGCTGGCCAACGACAAGCTCAACGACACCGAGCTGACGCGCAAAATCGGGCAGGTCGGCAGCGTGATGGACTACAACCCGGCCAACATCGCCCCGAAGGGGGTCAAGCAGGGCGACTTCTTCACCACCACCATCGGGCCGTATGACTACTGGGCGATCGAGTACGCCTACAAGCCGGTCTCCGGCGGCCCCGACAGCGAGCGCGGCGCGCTCAAGAAGATCGCCTCCAAGGCCCCGACCCCGGAGCTGGTGTATGGCACCGACGAGGACCTGTACGGCAGCCCGGACCCGCTCATCAACCTGTACGACCTGGGGGCCGACCCGATGCGGTTCGGCATGGACCGGATCAAGCTGGCCCAGGACCTCTTCGCCAAGCTGCCGGACAAGGTGGTCGAGAAGGGCGAGGGGTACAGCCGGCTACGGCAGGCGTTCACCCTTCTCTTGGGCCAGTACGGGGACGCGGCGTACCTGGCGTCACGGTACGTCGGCGGGGTGAAGGTCAACCGCGACTTCAAGGGGGACCCGAACGGCCGCGACCCGATGGTCCCGGTCCGCCCCGACAAGCAGCGGGAGGCGCTGGGGTTCGTGAAGGAGAACATCCTGACCGACAAGCCGTTCCACTTCGCGCCGGAGCTGCTGCGCAAGCTGGCTGTGGAGAAGTGGAATCACTGGGGCACCCGCATGTCCTACGGCGGGGTGGACTTCCCGGTCAACGAGCGGGTGCTGGCGATCCAGGAGGTGGTGCTGGACGAGCTGCTCGATGGCGGCACGCTCAGCCGCATCCAGAACGCGGCCCGGACGGCCGGCAAGGGGGAGAAGCCGCTGACGGTGGCCGAGGTGTTCCGGGCGCTGACCGATGGCATCTTCGCCGACCTGCCGGGGCCGGACGGGCGTGCCCAGAATGGGACGAAGTCGTCGGTGGTGCTGCGGAACCTCCAGCGAGCGTACCTGGCCCGGCTGGGCCGAATGGTGGTCGGGCCGCGGAGCGACCCATACCTCAGCTACTACATCGTGTCCGGCGGGTCGCGGTCGGTGCCGGCGGACGCCAAGAGCCTGGCCCGGCTGCATCTCAAGGAGATCGGCAAGCGGGTGGACGCGGCCCTGGACGGGGAGAAGGACGACACCGTCCGGGCGCACCTGGAGGAGACCAAGGAGCGGATCGCCAAGGTGCTGGCCGCCAGCGTCACCGCCAACGAGCCGTAACCGCCCCTGGGACCGCGGCCGTCTCGGCCGCTCTTGTTGGGCGAGTCGGGAACCTGGAACAACGCCCAGCGCCCCGACCCGTGGAGCAAGAGCGGCCGGGACGGCCGCGGTCCCAGGGAACGACTGGCCTTCCCCGCGCCCTCGGACGTGGATATCCTCCGCTCCCCGGCCGGGACGGACTCCGGCCGCGCACGGAGGCGAGGCATGTACAAGGTCGCCGGCGGCGGACTGATCCTCGGAGCCGCGGCGGTGCTCTGGCTCACCGCGACGCCGGGTCGGTCCGGGGCCGGGTGAACCCCGGCGGGCTGTCCCGTCCCGATCGGCGGTCCGCCGATCTCGTACCCGATGTTCGACCGCGACCCGGTCTTCGCCGGCCAGATGATCCGCGCGCCCCGGCCGCAGCCGCGACCGGTCGCGCAGTCGAGGCCGGCCCCGCTACCGAAGCCCGTGCCGCGGCCGGTCGCGGTGCCGTCGCCGGACGAGTTGGGCATCCGTCTCGAAGCGGACATCCCCGGCCCCGACGAACTGGGGATCGGCCTGGACTGACGGCCGGTTGCTCTGTCGAGACCCGCCCCTTGTAGGGTGGGCCGAGTCTTCGAAGCCCACCGTCGGGAACACGGTGGGCCTCGAAGACTCGGCC
>DASSAT010000333.1:0-2422 GCA_035699305.1 Fimbriiglobus sp.
ACGAGACCGTCAAAGACCGACCGTTGTCCTTCGGCCCCAGGTCGAGCAGGAACGGTGCCGCCCGCTTGGCCCATGCCTCGGCCTTCGGGTACGCCCCGGCGCCGTCGGCCCACGCCTGCCGCAGCATGTCGGTGTCGATCACCCCGGGGTTCAGCGGCACCGCGGCCATCCCCCGCGGCAACTCCTGCGCGAGTGCCAGCGTCAGCCCCTCGATCGCGTACTTGCTGGCGCAGTACGGCGCCACCTCTGGCGACGTGCTTCGGCCCCACCCGCTCGACAGGTTGACGATCACCCCTCGGCCCTGCCCGACCATCGCCGGGACGAACGCGCGGATCACGTTCGCCACACCCTTCACGTTCACGTCGATCAGGGCGTCGAACAGTTCGGCCGGAACCTCCCACAGCGGGGCCGGGTCGGTCATCACGGCGGCGTTGTTGATGAGCAGGTCCGGCGGGTCGGACTCCGCCAGTAGCCGATCGGCCCATGCCTTCACGGCCGACCCGTCGCGCACGTCCACCGCCGCGAAGTCGTGCGGGTCGCCGTGGGTCCGCTTCAAGTCCGCGACGTGGTCCGCGCTGCGGCCGCAGCCCCAGACGGCGTGCCCCGCCGACGCGAAGTGCGGGACCAGTGCCCGGCCGAGGCCCCGCGTCGCGCCGGTGATCACGATCACTCTCGGTTCTGTAGCCATGTCATCTCGCCTGATTCGGCCGTCATTATCAGCAGCGGCCCTTCCCCTCAGCGTAGGCGGGTGAGCGCTCGCCCGCCACCGGTCGAACTCTGCACACCGCCGAAGCAATCCCGGGTGGCCGTCTGGAGCCGAGCGACCGGCTGGCGTACACTCGAAGTCGAGTCTGGAGGTTCCGGCCATGACGTTGCAATCCGTCCGTGCGGCGCTGATCGCGGTGTTCCTATCTTCAACCGGTCCGGTTGCGCCCGCCCAGGAGCCTCGGCGAGACCTGTACGGCGATCCGCTGCCGGCGGGCGCGATCTCCCGGATCGGGACCGTCCGACTGCGGACGCCGGGCGAGATCTCGCGGGTCGCCCTCAACTCGGACGGGACGCTGCTCGTCACCGCGGACGACCACCTGCCACTGCGTGTGTGGGACACGACGACCGGGGTGCTGCTCCGCGTGATCCCGCCTCCTGCCGACGTGACTCAGGCCGGGCGCGGTGCTCCGGCACGGGTGAGTATCGCCACGATGGCATTCCCGGCGGACTCCCGCCGCTGGCTGCACGTGCTAACCGCGGACGGGATCCTCCGGGAGTGTAACGTCACCGACGGAACATGGAGCGAGCCGCTGGCCCGGACTGAGACCCCGGGGGACGATTGGCGGCACGCCGGCGGGAGGGTGTCCCCGGACCGGACCCTCTTCCTGTACACCCCGTTCGACGACAAGTTCAAAGGGATCGAGGTGTTCGAGGTCGGGAAGCGCAAGCCCGTCCTCCGGATCGAGGACCCGGGGTTCGGGCGGTACGGCCGGGCCAGCTCCGTCACCGCGGATAACGGGCTGCTCGCTGCCGTCCTGGAGGACGGCACGGCCAAGGTGTGGGACCTGAAGACCGGCAAGGCGATGGCCACCTACACCGCCCCGGACGGGGTGTTCTACAGCGTCGCCATCTCCCCGGACGGCAAGTCCCTGGTCGCCGTGTGCGGCCCGAAGGGCAAGCAGAGCATCCCGCCGTCCGCGGGCGCGTTCCTGTACGGCTGGGACCCGGCCACCGGGAAGGAGAGGTTCCGCATCCCCGACTGGGAGAGCACGTTCATCACCTACTCCCCGGACGGGTCTCGGTTGGTCGGCTTCGCCCAGAACGATGTGCTGGTCGCCGACCCGGCCACCGGGAAACTCGCCCACCGCCTCCAGGGCCACGGGGGTTGGATGATCGCCGGGTACGCCTTCAGCGCCGACGGGAAGCGTCTCGTCACCGGCAGCGTGGACCACACCGCAATCATCTGGGACCTGGTCGCCGGCAAACCGGCCCTCGACTTCGACAGCCCCCGCGGGAGGGTGAGCGTTCTCGCCTTCTCTCCAGACGGGAAGACTCTGTTCACTGGCTGTGCCAGGGACCACACCGGCGGGCTGTGGGACGCCGAAACCGGGAAGCGGATGCACCTACTGGTCGCCGACGGGAAGGGCACCCCGAGATGTGCCGCGTTCACCCCGGATGGCCGTCACGTCCTGGTCGGGTACGGACCGGAAGGGACGAGCAACGACAAGGACTGGGCGGCCCGCCTATGGTCCGTGGCGGACGGCAAGCTGGTTCGGGAGTTCGGCGGGCACACCGACGGGGTCCACCAGCTGGTCATCTCCCCGGACGGCAGGCAGGTGGCCACGTGGGACTGGGGGAAGAAGGTGCGGCTCTGGGAGATCGCGACCGGCCGATTGGTCAAGGAGGCCGACTGGGCAGAGTTCAACGTGACCTC
>DASSAT010000334.1:0-12115 GCA_035699305.1 Fimbriiglobus sp.
TGAAGTAGCGCGCCATGTCGTCTCCCGGCAGTTATGCACGGGTCTTGTAGGGTGGGCCGAGTCTTCGAGGCCCACCGTCTCGGCTCGCACGGTGGGCCTCGAAGACTCGGCCCACCCTACGAAAGAAGCCCCGACCATCCCGAGTTTACTGAACTCTCCGCTCCGGCGGCGACCGGAAGAACAGGGCGAACACGGCCAGCGCCACGGCGGACCCGACCAGCGGCACCGCCCACACCGGCCGCCAGTCGATGACCGTCCCGGAGCGGTGGTGGTCCACGACCAGTCCGGCGAAGGTGTTGCCGACCCACACCCCGACCCCGCCGGAGGCGAACGTGATGATCCCCTGGGCACTGGCCCGCAGGTGCGGCGGGGCTTCCCGGTCGAGGTACGTCGCGGCGACCATGTAGTAGAAGGCGTAACTCCACCCGTGCATCGGCACCCCGACCGCCACCACCGCCGGCACCGCCCCCCAGGCCAGCACCGCTCCACGGACCACCCACCCGACCAGCCCGAGCAGCATCAGCCCCTTCACCCACCGCCGCGGGCCGAGCACCGGGATGGCGAACATGCACGCCGCCTCGACCACCTGGCCCAGCGTCATCACCTGCTCCGGCTTGTGGACCCCCAGGTCCGTCAGATACCGGTGCGCGTAAATGGTGTAGAACTGGTTCATCGCGCTGACCGCGAACGTCACCCCGACGAACACCCCGAACGACCGGTCGCGGAAGAGCGTCAGGGCCGGCAGCCCGAACAGCTCGGCCGGCGACCGTCCGACCCCCTTCGGTGGGGTGTCGGGCAGACCGAACGCGAACAGGCCGAGCAGCCCCGACGCCCCGGCGGCGAGGTAGAGCGGCTGCGACGAGACGGCCGCGAGGAACTGCCCGATCGCGTACCCGGCGACGATCCAGCCAACGGTCCCGTACAGCCGGACGCGGCTGAACCCGCCGGGGTCGGGCAGGTTCCGCAGGGCGATGACGGTGGTGAGCGTCGTCCCGATCTGCAGCCCGATGCAGTACGCCAGCATCAGCCCGAACAGCGGGCGGAACGTCTCGGCCGCGACGCGGCGGACCGCAGGGTCGTCGTTGACCCGGTCCAGCGCCGGCGTGTCGAGGATCGACTCGGCCGCGGCCGCCCGGTGGTAGGCGTCCTCGGCCCGCGGGAAGTTGACATCGCACCACCAGCCGGCCGCGAACAGGAGCAGCGCACAGATCAGCCCCGCGACGCCGAGCACCCGCTGCGCCGCGAACAGCCGGTCCGCCAACAGGCCGATCGCCAGCGGGGCGATCATCCCGCCCAGCGCGTAAGTCGAGTACACCCACCCGACCTGGGTGGTGGTGAAGTTCAGACCGCCCCTGGTCGGGGCGGACATCAGGTAGGTGGAGAGCGTGACCGCCCAGGCGCCGACGGCGAAGAAGAACAGGAACATCATCACCGACAGCCGCGTCCGCACCAGCTTCGGCATGCATGCCTCAATAAATCCCAAATCCCAAGCACCAAATCCCAAATGAGATCGGTTGGGATTTGGTGCTTGGGATTTGGGATTTCCCCGAAGGGCGTCGGGGGGTAAGTTCATCTCATCCATTGCATTTTTCTACGGCCCACTCGTGGGCCGGGTAGGGAGCCGACGGCGATGCGGGTCGATCTGTACGGGCTGACGGTCGAGACCCCCGAGGTCATCTTCTACCTGTGGTCGCCGTGGCGCTGCAGCGCCCTCGAACACCGCCTCTTCGACGCGGTCAAGGGCGTCCCCGGGGTGGCGTTCGAGCCGGCCGCCGACGAGCTGCGCGTCCACGTCGCCGAGCCGAAGGGCTGGAAGCAGGCACTCCAGCACCTCTCCCGGGTGCTCAAGGGCTGGCAGGAGGAGGCGGCCGATACCGGCACCGACCGGCGGAGCTGGCGGTGGCTGCTGGAGGCGGACGTGGACGCCAGCGGCTACGACATGAACGGCGAGAAGGCGAGCCTGTGGGCGTACGTCCGGCTGTCGCTGGACAGCGGCGGCCCCGGCGAGCCGGAGAAGGGCGAGGACATCGACCTCAACGGGTTCGGGGTGTGCTTTGCGGGGAACCAGGAATAGGAAATCCCAAATCCCAAGCACCAAATCCCAAAGAAGAAGAAGCCCGTCTTCTTTGGGATTTGGTGCTTGGGATTTGGGATTTATCTCGCGTGCGTCAAGCACGCGAGATCTTCGTGTTCTCGTCCACGCTGACGCTGGCCAACTCGCCGTTGTCCTTGGTGAAGTGGACGGTCGGCACGACGATGTCGTCCTCCGGCACCCGGTCGGTGGTGATGCCGGTCGCCAGGTAGTTGACGCCACGGTAGGCGCCCGCGGTCTCGGCGGCCCACGTCCGCGAACCGACCCGCACCGTCTGAGTGACCTTGATCCGGTCGCCGGTCTTCAAGGACTTGAGCAGGTCCACCAGCGCCGGGTCGAGCCGGCGCGTGGCCGAGACGATCCGCTGTGGGGCGGCCATCACGTCCCCTCCGCGGCGATGGCCGGCCTGGCCTGCCCGCGGACCAGCGCGATCCGCCCGGTCCGGGCCAGCTCCAGGATGCCGTAGGGCCGCATCAGCTCGATGAACGCCTCCACTTTCCCCTCGGTGCCGCCGATCTCGAGCATCACGTTCTCGTGCTGGATGTCCACCACCCGGCCGCGGAACGACTCGGCCAGCTGGAACACCTCCGGCCGCTTCTCCGGCTTGCAGGCTACCTTGATGAGCATCAGGTCGCGCTCGACGTAGTTCTCCGAGCTGATGTCGTCCACTCGGATGACGGTGACGATCTTGTCGAGCTGCTTGCGAACCTGATCGAGCTGGGCGTCGTCGCCGTGGACGACGAACGTCATCCGCGACAGGTCGTGGTGCTCGGTCTCGCCGACCGCCAGGCTGTCGATGTTGAACCCGCGGGTGTGCAGCATCCCGGAGACGGTGGCGAGCACCCCGGGCTGGTTCTGGACCAGGGCCGACAGGACGTGACGCATCGCTGACGCGGACCTCTCGGAGAAAGAAGACGTTGGAAATATAGGAAGAGTGCGCGACAAAGCCCACCCGTGGCCACGGGTGGGCTTGATAGCTTCAAATCTACTTGCGCTGCTGCACGATGACGTGAACGCCCTTCTTGTTCGACGTGATCACGTCTAACAATCCATCACCATTTATGTCCGCCACCGCGAACTGGGTGCCGATGCCGCTGTCGTGGTCGATCAGGTGCGGCACGAAGTTGATGAACCCGTCCCGCTCCTTGACCGCCTGGAGCCAGTACACGCGCGCCTCCCAGTTCGACCCCGGCTCGTTGCGGCCGTGCGACCACCACCGCTTGCCGGTCACCAGGTCCTTCAGCCCGTCGCCGTCGATGTCCACAAAGTGCGCCGCGTGCGTCTCCGACGACAGCCGACCGAACAGCGTCACCGTCTCGAACGGCTCCTTCTTCGGGTCCTTCACCCGCCGGTGATACCAGACGCCGAACTTGTGGGCCGAGGTGCTGAGCACGTCCGCCAGCCCGTCGGCGTCGATGTCCAGCGCGAACATGTCGGCGCACGCCTCGCCGAGGTTGGCCGGGTGGAACGTCCACGGCGTCTTGCCGTCGCGCTTGGCCGGCTGCTCCCACCACCCGCTGGTGCAGATCACGTCGAGCTTGCCGTCGCCGCTGAGGTCGCCGGCGCCCAGCCCGTGGCTGTACCGGTTCGTCCCCGGCACCGGCTGGCCCGGCTTGCTCGGCTCGCTGACCGGGTGCATCTCCCAGAGGGCGGTCGGGTCCATCGGGTTCGGCGTGAAGTACGCCATCTGCCCCTCGTTGCCGTCCGACTTCGCCCCCTTCGGCTGGAAGCCCATCAGCAGCACCCGCTTGCCGGTGCCGAGCAGGTCCACGTACTGCGGCGTCTCGTTGCAGGCGCTGTGCCAGATGATGTGCTTTGTCCAGTGGCCGTGCTGGCCCTTCGGGTTCTCCATCCAGTAGCACGGGATGCCGGGGTAGTCGATGACGACCAGGTCCGGGTAGCCGTCGGCGTTGATGTCGTCGGCCCAGCACGCGAACGTCCGGCTGTAGTTGTGCAACCCGTCCTTGTGGTCCATCGGCGGCTGCATCTCGTGTGGAGTCCAGTCCGGCGCCTGATACCAGTACTCGGCGTTGAGCACGTCCGTCTTGCCGTCCTTGTTCACGTCGGCGACGGCGACCCCTTCGGACCGGAACTTGCGGTCGAGGACGGTCTTCTGCCAGGTGATCTTCGGAGGCGCTTTCGGCTGGCCCGGGGCGGCCGCGGCGATGGCGATCAATCCGCCGACGACGAGAAGCAGACGGCGCATGGGGGATGCTCCTTCGAGCGAAGGGTTAGCAGGAGGGACGGGAGTGATTATGCGACCGCGCCGGGGGATGAGCAAGAACGAAGAAAAGGCTGGTTGCTCTGTTGAAATGTTCGTGATGTGACGGCTCGGTCTTCAGCCTGAAGGGCTGGGAGTCCTCAGCCCAGGGCGCAGCCCTGGGACGCGGCCCCACCGATGCATAGCCCTGAAAGGGCGAGACAGCGGAGCCGTGTGTCGCCCTTTCAGGGCTCCGGAGCCGCGTCCCAGGGCTGCGCCCTGGGCTGAGGACTCCCAGCCCTTCGGGCTGAAGACACAGCCACCCGACGACGAGGTTTTCAACAGAGCAAAGGCTGGGTAAACCCCAGTTCACGCGGCTACCGCGCCATCGAAGATCGGAAAGCATTCACCACAAAGGCACAAAGGTCACACAAAGACACACAAAGGAAGACAGGCTTCTCTTCCTCTTTGTGTGACCTTTGTGCCTTTGTGGTGAATGACTTGGTTGGGCACACTCGGGGGTCTGCGCTCACCGGATGACCTTGCGGCTGAATGCGACGATGAACAGCCCGAACAGCAGCGTTCCCAATGGATGATCTCCTTGCAGCGGCGAACCCCGACAGGCGAGAGGTTCACCAGGCGCCTCCGCTTGACGGGTTGGGCCGATCCCGGCTATCTCCCCGCCACGAACCGTACTCGTCCTCACGAGGTTCCGACGTGACACTCCGACTCCGCCCCTGGGTGGGTCTGCTCGCCGTGCTGGCCGGTAGCCCCGCACTCGCCCAGGTCCGCCTCGCCGACGAGGTCAAGCCCGGCGACTGCTTCCGCTACGAGATCACCCTGACCGTGGACGGCAAGATGAAGGTCGAACGGGAAGGGCGGGTCGAGGCCATCCCGTTGAAGGCGAAGGCGGCGCACGTCTTCCTGGAGCGCGTCGAGGCGATCGACGCCCGCGGCGGCGTCGGCCGGGCGCTGCGGTACTACCAGTCCGCCGCCTCCGAGTTCGAGTCCGGCCCCGACCGCGGCAAGCGCGAGCTGTCCGCCGACCGCCGGCTGATCGTCGCGCAGCGCACCGCGGACGGGTCGCGGCACTACAGCCCCGACGGGCCGCTCTTCCGCGAGGAGCTGGAACTGGTTGCCGAGCACTTCGACACCCTCTGCCTTCCGGCGCTGTTGCCCGGCAAGGAGTTGAAGCCCGGCGACACCTGGGCCGTCGGCCCGGAGGCGACGCAGCACGCCTGCCTGTTCGGCGACCTCATCAAGGCTGAACTCGTCGGCAAGCTGGTCGAGGTCAAGGACGGTATCGCACACTTCGAGATCGCCGGCCCGGCCGAGGGAGTCGAGGCCGGGGCGCACGCGAAGCTGACCGTTTCCGCGAAGGGCAAGTACGACCTCGCGTCGAAGCGGCTGGTCGAGCTGGCCTGGGAGCAGTCCGACGTCCGCGGCCAGGGGCCGGCCAGCCCGGCGTCCGAGGTCAAGGCGACGATCGTCTTGAAGCGCACCGCACTGGCCGAGGAGCCGAAGGAGCTCTCCGCCGCGGTCCGCGCCCGGGTGCCGGCCGACGGCAAGATACCCGAGCTGGCGACCCTGCTGCGCTACGCCGACCCGGACGGCCGCTACCAGTTCACCTACCCGCGGGACTGGCACGTCGTCGGCCGGACCCGCGACCACCTGGTCTTGCGGCTGCTGGAGAAGGGCGAATTCGTGGCCCAGGCGACCGTGACCACCTGGAAGAAGGCCGACCCCGGCCACCACGCCGACCCCGAGGAGTTCAAGAAGCTGCTCGGCCAGCTCCCCGGCTGGGAGCCGGAGCGGGTGCTGACCGACGGGCCGATCCCGACCGACCCCGGCCGGTGGTTGTACCGGGTGTCGGCCCAGGGCAAGCAGGACGGGCTGGCGGTGGTGCAGACGTTCTTCCTGCTGGCCGGCCCCGGCGGCGATCAGGTCGCCGTCACCGTCCTCGCGCGCCAGGAGAAGGCCGAGAAGGTCGGCACCCTTGACCTGATGCTGGTGAACGCGGTGGAGTTCCCGGCCGGGAAGTAGGGGTCAGAGGTCAGAGATCAGAGGTCAGAGATCAGAGGTCAGAGATCAGAGGAGCACACGGCCTGCTGTCTTTTCTGACCTCTGACCTCTGACCTTGCTCTGTTGAAATGTTCGTGATGTGACGGCCCTGTCTTCAGCCCGAAGGGCTGGGAGTTCTCAGCCCAGGGCAACGCCCTGGGGACGCGGATACCGGCTCCGAGCCCTGAAAGGGCGGGACAGCGTGGCCGTGTGTCGCCCTTTCAGGGCTGCGGAGCGGTTGGCCTCCTCCCCAGGGCTGCGCCCTGGGCTGAGAACTCCCAGCCCTTCGGGCTGAAGACAGGGCCACCCGACGACGAGGTTTTCAACAGAGCACGCTCGGGACTCAGCCCGGACGCCTAGAGGAGCAGCAAATCACATGCCTACCCTCGCCTGTTGGCCGGCCAGAGTACCAGCGACCGCCAGTCGCTGGCGCCCGAAACTGTAGAAGGTCACAGGTCACGGCCGGCCGCTGATCGTCTTCGCCTTCTTGACCAACTCGACGAACTCCTCCCGGTACTTGCCCGGGTCGTGCTTCTTCGCCGCCTCGGCCAACTCCAGCACCAGGGCGAACGACGAGTCCCCCTTGTACCGCGAGTCCCGCAGCAGCATGGCGAACGACGCCACCGCCGCCGCGAACCGGAAGCCTTCCGACGCCTCCGCGTAGCCGCGGCCGGGGTCCGTCACCGGCAACTCGCGGTACGTACTTACGTCGGCGTCCGGCTTCTTGTGCCGCATCTTCACCACGAACGACTCCTTCGCCAGCTTGCCCGTCGCGGCCGGCCTCGGCGCGGGGTCCGGCTGATACCGCAGGCCGTCCGGCTTCGCCCCGCCCGGCATCGCCGCGCCCGCCGGCACGAGTTCATACAGCGCCGTGACGACGTGCCCGGCCCCCATCTCGCCAGCGTCCTTCTTGTCGTCGTGGAAGTCCTTCGCCGCCAGTATCCGCTTCTCGTACCCGAGCAGGCGGTACGCGCCCACCTTGGCCGGGTTGAACTCGACCTGAATCTTCACGTCCTTGGCCACGGTGACGAGCGTCCCGCCGAGTTGCTCGACGAGAGCCTTGTTCGCCTCCCGGAGCGAGTCGATGTAGCCGTAGTTGCCGTTGCCCTTGCCGGCGAGTCGGACCATCATCTCGTCGCGCAGATTGCCCATGCCGAACCCGAACACGCTCAGGAAGACGCCGGTGGTGCGCTTCTCCTCGATCATCTTGACCAGCGCGTCGGTGCTGGTGGTGCCGACGTTCCAATCGCCGTCGGTGCAGAGGATGACGCGGTTGGTGCCGCCCTTGATGAAGTTCGCCGCGGCCACGGCGTAGGCTTGCTGGATGCCGCCGGCGCCGTTGGTGGACCCGCCCGCCTGGAGCCGGTCGATCGCCGCCAGGATGGGGTCCTTCTTCACGGCGGGTGTGGAGTCCAGGACGAGACCGGCGGCCCCGGCATACACCACCATTGCGACGCGGTCGTTCTCCCCAAGCTGGTTGACGAGCATCCGCAGGGACGCCTTGACCAGCGGCAGCTTAGCCGGCTCGTTCATCGACCCGGACACGTCCACGAGGAAGACGAGGTTGCTCGGCGGTCGCTTATCGTTGGCGATGGGCTTCGCCTTGACGCCGATGCGGGCGAGGCGGTGCTTCGGCTGCCACGGGCACTCGGCGAGTTCGACGGTGACGGCGAACGGGTCGTCGCCCTCCGGCGGTTTGTCCTGGTAGCGGAAGTAGTTGACCAGTTCTTCGAGCCGGACGGCGTTGGCCGGCGGCATCTGGCCCATCGTCAGGTATTTGCGGACGATGGCGTAGCTAGCCGTGTCCACGTCCACGCCGAACGTCGAGAGCGCGTCCTGCCCCGCGACCGCGACGAAGTTGTTCTCGGCCAGCGCCGGATAGCGATCGTAGAGCATGCCGGGCGAAGGGAGCGCTTCGATATCCGTTCTCGGCGGGGGTTGCTGAGGTATCCCAGCCGCGAATCCCTCTGGCGCGCGTTCGCCCGGGATTGACATGGAGTCATGCCGACTCATACCCCCCCGCCCGGCGGTGGTCGTCCTGGCTGCTGGAGTGGCAGCGCCTTCTCTTGGTGCGCCGCCCGGGTAGCCTCCAAAGCCGGCAGCCGGTTTCTGCTTATCATTCAGAACGTCAAGGCTAGTGACCAAGCCCGGCGGGTGAATCGGTTGTGGTGATGACTGCGAAAGCTCAAGCTCGGTCATCGGCCGGCGGCCGGTAGCTTCGAGATGGCCAAACCGCAACTCGCGACCAACGTTTGGTTGCCATTCAGATTCTTGAGCCGAGCGATCCTGCACGCTCATGGCGACCCGTGACACCTTTCGGCCGGTAAACCGGTCGTAGGTGACGTAAAGGCCGCCACACACGGCGACCATCACCGCGGCCGCGGTGGCGTACATCTTCCATCCGCGCCGCTTCGGTTTGCTCGTCACCGACGACGGGATCGTGACCGGCGTCTCGGCCGGCAGCGCCGCCTGTTCGGCCGCGAGGCCGGTCGTCAGCAGTTGAGCCAGCGCCCGCGTCTCCTCGACCGCCCGGCGGACGGCGGGGTCGGCCGTGAGGGTCGATTCGACCTCCTGGCGGTCGGCGGCGCTCAGGCCGGGGTCGTTCAGAGCGTAGGCGGTCAGGCGCGCGTCGCGTTCTTCGGTGGTCATGGTCTGGTCCCTCCCGCGGTCTTCAGGGGGTCGGCGAACGACTGGCGGAGCGACTTCAACGCCAGGTGCAGCAGCACGCCGACGTGCGACTCGCTGAGGCCCATCACCTCGGCGATCTCGCGGTACGAGAACTGTTGCAGGAACTTCAGCCGGACCGCCTCCTGCTGGTTGGCCGGCAGCCGCGACAGCCGGGCGAGGACGGCCGCGGTCGTGTCCTTGTGTTCGAGCACGTCCGGGGGGCCGTTCGCCGTTGCGGGCGGGTCGGCGCTGAGGCTCGCCATGCGGTTCTCCTTGCGCAGGATGTCCACGACACGACGACGGCAGACGGCGAAGAGCCACGGGGCTAGCCGCGGCTCGACCTCGGCGCGCGACTGCTTGCACAGTTGCAGGAAGGCGTCCTGGACCACGTCCCGGCCGCGGTGCGGGTCGCCGAGCAAACGACGGACGTAGGCCAGCAGCGGTCGCTCGTACCGCCGGGCCGCGGCGACGATCCACTCGCGGTCGTTGGCCATGTCGTCCCCGTCTCGTCTGACCGGTCAACGGGCGAGCGGGAGAATCCTTAAACGAAATCCGCCCGCCCGTCCGCCGAATCCCCTTGCGTGCCGCCGTTTTTGGTTGCCGCCCCGCCCGCCCGGGGCCACAATGCCGGCGACTCCACCGTTCACCCGCCCGAGGATTCCGCCATGGGACTCTGGGACCGCATCACCGGCGAGTTCATCGACATCATCGAATGGACCGAGCCGTCGCAGAACGAGATCCTCGCCTACCGGTTCACCCGGTACAAGAACGAGATCAAGAACGGCGCCCAGCTCATCGTCCGCGAGGGGCAGGCCGCGGCGTTCGTCAAGGAGGGGCAACTCGCCGACGTCAAGGAGCCGGGCAAGTACACGCTGGACACCAACAACTTCCCCATCCTCTCGACCATCCTTGGGTGGAAGTACGGGTTCGAGTCGCCGTTCAAGAGCGAAGTCTACTTCATCAGCACCCGGCAGTGGACCGACCAGAAGTGGGGCACCCAGAACCCGGTGATGACGCGCGACGCCGAGTTCGGCCCGGTCCGGCTGCGCGCGTTCGGCAGCTACGCTTTCAAGATCACGGAGCCGGGCACGTTCCTCAAGGAGTTGGTCGCCACTGACCCGTCGTTCGAGGCGTTCGAAGTCACGAACCAGTTCCGCAACGTCATCGTCTCGCGGTTCGTGGACGTGGTCGCGTCGTCGAAGATCGCGGTCCTGGACCTGGCCGGCAACTACGAGAAGGTGAGCAAGCTGGCGCTGGACCGGATCGCCCCGGAGCTGGACAAGATGGGGGTCAGCCTGACGCAGTTCTTCGTCGAGAACATCTCGCTTCCGCCGGAGGTCGAGGCGGCGCTGGACAAGCGGACGCAGATGGGCGTGCTCGGCGACCTGAGCCGGTACACGCAGTACCAGACGGCGGAGGCGATCCGGGACGCGGCGCAGAACCCCAGCGGCGTCGCCGGCGCCGGTGTCGGCCTCGGGGCCGGGGTGTCGATCGGCCAGGCGATGGCCGGCGCGATGACCGGCGCCGCGCCGGGAACGTCATCCCCGCCGCCGCTGCCGGGGGTGGTGCGCTTCCACGTCGCGCTCAACGGCCAGCCGGCCGGTCCGTTCGACGCGGCTGCCCTCGACACGAAGATCCGCGACGGCTCCGTCTCCCGCTCGACGCTGGTGTGGAAGCCGGGGATGGCCCAGTGGGCCGCCGCCGAGTCGGTGGATGAGCTGAAGCCGCTCTTCGCTGCGGCGCCGCCGCCGCTGCCTGGGCAATAAATCCCAAATCCCAAGCACCAAATCCCAAAAGATCCCAACCAAGCAGCCCTCCTGTTTGGGATTTGGTGCTTGGGATTTGGGATTTCCCCGAAGGGGCTCCATGTCCGACCCCAGCGACCTCCCCCGCGCCAAGCCGGTGGTCAAGGAGCCGACCGTCACCAACGCCCCGCCGGCCGGGCGGAAGTTCCCCTGCCCGCAGTGCGGCGCCCGGCTCGACTTCGACCCGTCCGCCCGCGGCCTGAAGTGCCCGTTCTGCGGCTTCAACGAGGAGATCACCCGCGACGCGGACGCGAAAGTTGCCGAGGGCGACTACCAGGACTACCTGGCCCGCGAGGAGTCCAAGGGCAAGGCGATCCCTGGCCGGTCCACCGAGACGAAGTGCACCGGCTGCGGGGCGGTGGTGCTGCTGGAGGACAAGGTCGCCACCGACCACTGCCCGTTCTGCGGCACCCACCTGGTGACGCGGCCGGAAGTGGCGCGCGACATGGTCCCGCCGGAGGCGGTGCTGCCGTTCGCGGTGGACCTGCGCGGCGCCCGCGGGTCGTTCGACCGCTGGCTGCGCGGCCTGTGGTTCGCCCCGTCCGCGCTGAAGCGGGTCGCCGCCCTCGGCCAGCTCACCGGCGTCTATCTGCCATTCTGGACCTACGACGCGATGACGTACACCTTCTACGACGGCCGGCGCGGCGACGACTACCAGGAGACCGAGTGGTACACCGCGATCGTGAACGGTAAGAGCGAACAGCGTTCCCGGACCGTCACCCGCACCCGGTGGACCTCGGTCTCCGGCGAGGTGGACCACTTCTTCGACGACGTGCTGGTGTGCAGCTCGGCCAGCCTGCCGGCGGACCTGATCGACGACCTCGGCCACTGGCGGCTGGACGAGATGGAGCCGTTCCAGCCAGCGTACCTGAGCGGGTTCACGACGGAGCGCTACGCGCTCGGCCTGCGGGAGGGGTTCACGACCGCCAAGGGGCTGATGCAGCCGACGATCGTCTCGCTGATCCGCGAGGACATCGGCGGCGACCACCAGCGGATCGACGACACGAAGACGCGGTACTCGGCAGTGACGTTCAAGAACGTGCTGCTGCCGGTGTGGGTGGCGGTCTACCGCTACCAGGAGCGGACGTTCCAGGTGTTGGTGAACGGCCGCACCGGCCGGGTGACCGGCTACCGCCCGTGGAGCTTCTGGAAGATCGCCGCCCTGGTGGCGCTGGTGCTGGTGGTGATGGGCGTGATCTTCGGGCTGGTGATGGCGTTTGGACAGTAGCTCCTTGGAAGAAAGCAATGGCACGCGGATGACGCGGATTCCAGCGCGGATAAAACGCGGAT
>DASSAT010000335.1:0-3488 GCA_035699305.1 Fimbriiglobus sp.
GGCCGTCCCGGCCGCTCTTATTCCGCCGGTCAGGATGCTGGGTGTTGACCAAGGCCCTCGACTCATCCTGCAAGAGCGGCCGGGACGGCCGCGGTCCCAGGGGGTCAACCCAACTCCGCCCTCAACTCCCGCACGGTCCGCTTCAGCTTCGCGTCGGCCGTCATCGCCTCGGCGACCTTGCGGCAGGCGTGCAGCACGGTCGTGTGGTCCCGGCCGAACGCCGCGCCGACCGCCGGCAGCGACAGCTTCGCCACTTCCCGGGCCAGGTACATCGCCACCTGCCGCGACAGCAGCACCGAGCGCTGCCGGCACGGGCCGAGCACGTCTCGCGGCTTCACTCTGAAGACGGCCGCCACGCGCTCCACGATGAGCTTCACGCGGTCGCCGCGCGATGTCGGTTGGCCGTCGGCCAGCAGGTCGCGGACCGCGTCCGCGTCGAGGCTGCCGACGCCGCCGCGGGCGCCGGCCTTGAGCGTCTCGACGGCCCCCGCCAGCGGCCGCGCCCCGCCGCCGGTCGAGCGGGCGGCCAGCCAGTCCAGCGCGTCGTCGGTCAGCCGCAGCGCCGCCTGGCGGGCGAGCCGTTCGAGCAGCGTTCGCCGGGCGGCCGCGGTCAGTGGCTCCAGCTGCACGACCAGCCCGCCGGCCAGCCGGGAGGTCAGCCGACGGGGCAGGTGGTTCAGCCCGGCCGGGCCGGCGCTGCCGGTCAGGACCGTGGCGAGCCGTCGGCCGGCTCGGTGGTCGAGCAGCCGACACAGGACGCCGGCCAGCCGCACAGGAAGGTGCTGCACGTCCTCGACGGCCAGCAGGTCGCACCCGCGCAGGTCGGCGAACGCCTCGACGGTGTCCGGCTGGTCGGCCGTCGGGCGGGGCAGTTCCGCGGCGGCGATCACCTGCACTGTCTGCCCGGTCGGGGCAGCGGCCAGCTTCCGCGCCAGGGTTCGGACCAGCAGCGATTTCCCGGTCCCTGGCGGCCCGTGCAGGACCAGTGGGGTCGGCCCGGCGTCACGTCCCGGGTGCGTCAGCGACCGGGTGAGCCGGCGGACGGCCCGCAGCGCGGAGTCGTTTTCCGGCAGCGCGACGAACTCGCCCCAGGAGGCGGCAGGCACGCGGACCCCGAGGTGTGAACCGGGGAGGAACATCCCCTAAATTTTATCCGAACGAGGGGGTTCCGAGAAGGGCAACAGACGGAACGTAAGTGATGAAATGGCAAATACATAATGATGGAGATCGAGGGCTGATTTCGTCGAGATGATGGGAGGCGGAAAAAAGGACAGGCGGACTCAACTGAGTCCGCCCGTCGGGTGGGTCGGGGTTTGCTCACCAGTCGGCCAGGACTTCGCCGCCGGCCGGGGTGACGGCGCTCCAGTAGACGGTCGGGTCGATGTCCGGCCGTAGTTGGCGGACGCTGCCGTCGGCCAGGGCCGTCAGCATCCCGCCGGGGTGCGGGGTCTGGGCCAGATAGTGGTTGCACACCGGCCGCGACCCGCAGTCCGGATGCCCCTTGTTATTCTGCGACGAACTGCTCGGCGTCCGCGTCAGGGGACAAGGTTGGGTCTGGAAGGTGGTGCGGGGGTCGATCCACTCGAGCCCGCCCCCTAACGACACCGGCGGGTTGCCCGTCGTTTTCGGGCCGAACCCGTGCGCGAACACTGCTCGCCTCCAAGGTCCACCCGCGCCGATCATCAGCTGCGTCGTGTTCCAGTTGAACACGTAACCGTCGCAATGGGCGTAGTGTTCGGCGAACAGGATGGTGTTCGAGGTGCCATCCGGGAACGACCCCAAGAGGTTGCGCCCGGGGAGACGGTAGATTTCCTGGGAGGAGTTGAACACGATGCCATTGCCGGCATAGCTGCAAGCACCGTCGCGGGCGTACGGACTATCGGCGGTCGGGTCGGCCGGGCTGATGAACAGCGGGACGTGAGGGAACGAGGGTGCCCGATCACAGTAGCTGAGAAGTTGCCCGAAGAATGAACTGTGGCCACTCCCCGTACTGGTGTCGGCGGGCAGTCGGTTGTCGTGGGCAGCAGCGTGGTGGTGGCAGGCGAGCGCGATCTGTTTGAGGTTATTCATGGACTGGGCCTTGGCGGCGGCCTCGCGGACTTTCTGGATGGCCGGCAGGAGCAGGCCGATCAGTAGGGCGAAGATAGCCACCACGACCAGCAACTCCAGCAGCGTCAAGCCTTGTCTGTTGACGTTCATCGTGCCCTCCGTTAGCAGGTCTCTGGGACGGGCAGAACCTCAGCAGGTGCATGCCTGTGGCGCGGCTATTTGTCCTTCTGCCACGCCGACCCGATCGCTTGGCCTGGACCGTTGGGTTTCGCGATTGCGCGCGAGGCCCAGCAGTTGTACTTCAGTTGGCTCGGGACGTAGAGTGTGCTCGGAGCGGTCTTCCAGGTGCCGTCCAAGCTATCTTTCACGCCCAATCTCCGGATTACCCCACCCCCGGTCGGCATGGCGTCGAAGTAAACCCACTTGTTATCTGGTTCATCCCCCCACCCGGTGAGATAGCTGTAGCTCCCGGACGCCTGGAAACCCGCACCACCAGAGACGCGGACTGGGACGCAGGTGATGCTACCGCCCGGCGTCACGGCTGGCGACACCGAGTTGGCGACAGTAACCGACGACAGGGCGGACGCGACGGTCTGATTGCCCGTGCCCGGCGAGTTCTCCACGACCGTGTGAGCCGCCCAGACGTCGAATGTGCCGTTGGGTAGCGGCAACTCCACCGACCCGGTGTTCGGGTTCTTGGACGTGAACGGCACCAACTGGTAGTAAATGTACCCGCCGTTGGGATCGATGCCAAAGATTGTCACACCTCCCGTGGTCCAACCTTGCGACGCAGCACGGGTGGCCGTGACCGTGGTCACGCCGTTCTTGACCTCGACGGTGATCGACACCGTGCCCTTGGCGTCCGGGTCGCCACCGCCCCCTTGGGCGAGTGCGGTCATCCAGCAGGTTCCGAGCACCAGCACCGCCAATGCGCACGAGCGGTACATGAGTTGTCCTCTCCTGGGTGTCGCTCGGCAAGACCCTCCTCGTAAAACTCCTCCCCAAATACCCGATGGACCAAAGCGTGTCAACAAAAATATTCTGGGGGGGGTAAGAATGTCCCGCGGCCTCAGCCGGCTTGCCCGCGAAGGGCCGTCACGCACGTCGCGACGCGCGCCGCCGCCTCGTCGATGTCGGCTTCCGTGAGCGTGGGGCCGAGGCTGAAGCGGATCGCGGAGCGGAGCACGTCGTCCGGCACGCCCATCGCCCGGAGCACCGGCGACGGCAGGAGGCTGCCGCTGGAGCAGGCCGAGCCGGTCGAGCAGGCGACGCCGGCGAGGTCGAGGCGGACGAGCAGCACGTCCGCCCGGCAGCCGGGGAAGGAGACGTTGAGCGTCGTCGGCAGGCCGTCCGGCTCGCCGGGGGCGGGGCCGTTGAGGATGAGCAGCTCTTGTTCCCTCCCCCCTTGGGGGGGAGGGTTAGGGTGGGGGGTGGGCGTC
>DASSAT010000336.1:0-19895 GCA_035699305.1 Fimbriiglobus sp.
GGCCCGCTCCAGCGCCACGTTCAGGTCGTCGGCCGTGCCGGGGACGTTGACACCAGCCCAGAACTCCTCGCGCAGTTCGCGGACCTTCCAGAGCGCGAACTCGCAGCTGGCCTTCGTCCGTGCCATGCCGACGTTCTCCCAGAGCAGCTTGCCCAGCTCGCGGTGGAACTCGATGGCCGTCTTCTTGCCCTTGACCGACAGCAGCTTCCGCACCCGCTCGTTGGCCTCCGCCTCGGCCCGCTTGAACTCGGGGTGGTCGGCCGGCTTGCGGTCCTGCTTGACCGCGCCGAAGAAGTTGGTCAGCGTGTACGGCAGCACGAAATACCCGTCGGCCAAGCCCTGCATCAGCGCCGAGGCGCCGAGCCGGTTGGCCCCGTGGTCGGAGAAGTTCGCCTCGCCGGCCACGAACAGCCCCTCGACGTTACTCATCAGCTCGTAGTCCACCCACAGCCCGCCCATGGTGTAGTGCAGGGCCGGGTAGATGCGCATCGGCCGCTCGTAGGCGTTCTCGGCCGTGATCCGCCGATACATGTCGAACAGGTTGCCGTACTTCTCCTCGATGCGGTGCCGGCCCTGGCGATGGATGGCGTCGGCGAAGTCCAGGTACACGCCGCGGCCGCCCTTGCCGACGCCGCGGCCCTCGTCGCACACCTCCTTGGCCGACCGGCTGGCGATGTCCCGTGGGGCCAGGTTGCCGAAGCTGGGGTACTTCCGCTCCAGGAAATAGTCGCGGTCCGCCTCGGCGACCTCGGACGGGTGCTTGCCGACGTCGGCGGCGCTCTTGGGCACCCACACCCGGCCGTCGTTGCGGAGGCTCTCGCTCATGAGCGTGAGCTTCGACTGGTGTTCGCCGGAGACGGGGATGCAGGTCGGGTGGATCTGCGTGTAGCAGGGGTTTGCGAACGCCGCCCCGCGCTTGTAGGCGCGGTAAGCGGCGGTGACGTTGCACCCGGCGGCGTTGGTGCTCAGGAAGTAGGCGTTCGCGTACCCGCCGGTCGCCAGCACCACCGCGTCGCCCGAGTGGGACGCGACCTTGCCGGTGACGAGGTCGCGGGTGACGATGCCCCGCGCCCGGCCGTCGATCACCACCAGGTCCAGCATCTCCGTCCGCGGGTGCATTGTCACGGTGCCGGCGCCGATCTGCCGGCAGAGCGCCTGGTACGCGCCGAGCAGGAGTTGCTGGCCGGTCTGGCCGCGGCAGTAGAACGTCCGGCTGACCTGGGCGCCGCCGAAGCTGCGGTTCTCCAGCAGCCCGCCGTACTCGCGGGCGAACGGTACCCCCTGCGCCACGCACTGGTCGATGATGTTCACCGACACCTCGGCGAGCCGGTGGACGTTCGCCTCGCGGGAGCGGAAGTCGCCGCCCTTGAGGGTGTCGTAGAACAGCCGCCACACCGAGTCGCCGTCGTTCTGGTAGTTCTTGGCGGCGTTGATCCCGCCCTGCGCGGCGATCGAGTGCGCCCGCCGCGGCGAGTCCTGGAAGCAGAACGCCGACACCTGGTAGCCGAGTTCCGCCAGCGTCGCCGCCGCGGCCGCTCCGGCCAGCCCGGTGCCGACCACGATGACCGCGTACTTGCGCTTGTTGGCCGGGTTGACCAGTTTCTGGCCGCGCTTGTAGGCGGCCCACTTCTCGGCCAGCGGGCCGGGCGGCACCTTCGCGTCAAGCTTCATGTCGGGAACCTTATCGGACGTACCCCAGCCACACCGCCAGGACGATGGCGCCGTTGCCGACCAGCACGCTCAGCGCGACCGCGTACCCCAGCCACCGGGCGGCCAGGCTGAACCGCCGGCCGACTAGCCCGAGCGTCTGCAAGCTGCTCTTGACCCCGTGCGAAAGATGCACCGCTAGCACCGCCTGCGCGACGAGGTACAGGACCGCGATCCACGGCGTCGAGAACCCGGCGACCATCATCGCGTAAACGTCGTGCCGGCCCTGCTCATCGGTCAGGGCGAGGTAGTTCGTCCAGGTGCCGTCCGGCGCTTGAACCGGGTGGACCCAGGCAAAGGTGTAATGCGCCAGGTGGAACAGCACGAACGCCCCGATCACCACCCCCGTCGCGAGCATGGTCCGGGACGCCAGCGACGCTTGCGCCGTCCGGTGGTGGTGGTACGGCACCGGCCGGGCGTTCGCCGTCTTCGCGTGCAGCCGCACGGCCATCGCGATGTGCAGCACGAAGATCGCCAGCAGCCCGCCGCGGGCGATCCAGAGGAGCAGCCCAAGGTCGTGCTTGAGGAAGTGGGCGTAGGCGTTGATCGCCTCCCGGCTGGCCGGCCCGCCGGGGAGCATCTTCAGGTTGCCGATCATGTGGAAGACGACGAACCCGGCCAGCCCGAGGCCGGTCAGGGCGGTCAGCACCTTGTGGCCGACGCTGGACCCGAAGTAGGTCGTGACCCAGGCGCCCGGGGTGGTCCCGGGGAGGTAGACGCGGGGGCCTTTGGGGTTGATCGCGGCGTTCGGACTGGTGCTCATGGTCGCGGCAGACGGTGACGGCGGAACCTACCGTCATCGTAGCGGCCGCGCCGGCGCCGACCATCCCCGGAAGCGCGGCAAGCGATGGCACGCGGATGACGCGGATTTCAGCGCGGATCACCGCGGATCAGAGACAGGATTGAAGAGATCAGAACAGACCCGTCCGAATCCTGTCTGTTTTATCCCTGTTTTCTATCCGCGTTTTATCCGCGCTGGAATCCGCGTCATCCGCGTGCCATCGCTTGACGGTCGCGCTCCCAGGTCACAGCCTGAGGTAGTACTTGTTCCGGTCCAGGTAGCGCAGGAACAGCGTGGTGACGCCGAGGAAGACCAGGAACCCGGTCAGCACCCACGCCGCGGGCGAGTCCTTCGGCACGAACGGCTTGACCGCTCCGCTCACCAGGTCGTGAATCACGTACCCGGCCAGGGCGTGCCGGCCGAGCAGGTCGAGGTAGCCCCAGCGCAGCCCCCACCAGTCGCACGCGACCAGAAACGCCGCGTACACCCACAGCCCGAACCCGGCCGCGAACGCCGTGTACGTCACGCTGCCGGCCCGCTGACTCATCGACCAGTAGTAGTCCGTGTCGAGGACCCAACGCTCCGTCGAGAACGGCTCGGTCGGCTGGACGAACGGCGGGCTGAACTGCGGGCTTTTCAGCGACAGCCAGTACGCGATGGCCATCAGCGCCGCCCCGACGGCCAGCAACTTCGGCAGCGGTCGGCCCTCGGCGACCCAGTCGTAGGCGAGTGTCCCGACGACCAGCGGCACCGCCCAGGTCATAAACCCGAGCGGCCCGCCGTCGATCCCGGGATGACCGGACAAGTTCCACACGAAGTACCCGCCCTTCAGCGACAGCCACACGTGCAACCCGGCGGAGGAGACGCCGAACAGCGCCCGCGCCCACCCCGGGGCGGCAATCACCGGCAGCACCCACAGGCTCGTCACCGCGATGTGCACCAGCGCCTCGAACGGCCCGCGCTTGATCGTGTCCAGCAGGAACTTGCCGGGCGAGTCGGCCTTCGCGGTCAGCTCCTCCCATGTCTTGTAGCTGCCGGTCAGGTGGTAGACGACGGCGCCCAGCAGGATCAGCCCGAGGATTCGCGTCGCGAAGTGGCGATACGCGGCCGCCGCCCCCTCCCGTTCGCGGCGACGTAGGAACGACAGCCTCATGCCGAACCCGACCGCCAGCAGGAACTGCGGCATGATCGTGTCGGCATAGCTGCAGTAGGTGTTGTGGTGGTGGAAGACGGCCGGGATCGCGGCGTAGCCGCCGACGAAGTTGACGAAGAACATCCCCAGGACCGTGTAGCCGCGGAACTGGTCCAGGGACGCCAGGCGGGGCGCGGAGGGGGTCATGGGCTGAAGTGGACCATCAAACCCCGGCGATTGCAACGACGGGGAAATGAGATTCGGAGCGCGCCATTCCCGATCGTTGTGGACATTTTTTCATCTCTGGTGGTTTTTCCAGTAGATGAATTTTCAATATATAAGATAATTTTTTGCCCTGGTCCTATTTATCATGTAGAGTCGATATCACCGTGGCAACCTCTATATCTCCACCTCCGACCGAGAGGGTCACTCAGAGGGCGATGACATGCTGTTCGTTTCGCAACTGTTTTCTCGCACAAGAGTTTCGTTCGGCCTGCGAACGCGACTCGCCGGCCTCGCGGCCGTGGCTCTGTGCATGGCCGTGTCCAGCGCACAGGCCGACTTCTCGATCGACTTGACCAAAAAGGACAACTCCGGCAACTCGGGCACGGGGATTTTCCAGGAGGCGCAATTCCAGCCGACCGGGACCGGGGTCTTCGACCCGTTCGTCCGCATCCAGCAAACCGGCACCGAGGCCGGCTACAACACCGACGGCCGGCCGGTGGAGTTCCAGACGAAGGACGAAAACCACTGGACGCACTCCCTGGCCCTGAGCAGCCTGGGCGTGGTCACGCGGGACGGGGTCGATTACTTCCAGTTCCGGCTCGACATCAACGAAATCGGCAGCGAGGAGAGCCAGAACCATCCCGAGGGGCGGCACCTCTCGATGAACGACTTCGAGATCTACCTGGGCAACGCCCCCGACCTGCTCGGGTTGACCCCCGGTTCCGGGTTCGGGGGCAACTCGGTCCTGGTGTACGACATCGACACGGCGGACGCGCGGGGTGACGCCACGGTCGAACTGAACGATAAGCCGGGCAACCCGCGCCACCCCGGCAGCGGCGACTCCGACATGGACGTGTTCATCAAGGTCTCCGACTTCCAGGGTAAGGATCCCTCGCTCCAGTGGGTTTACCTGTACTCGAAGTTCGGCGTTCCGCACCCCAGCGATGACGGGTTCGAGGAGTGGAGCGCGTTCCAGGGCGAAGGCCCAACCCCGCCCACGCCGCCCCCGCCGGCTATCCCGGCCCCGGCGTCGGCACTGCTGCTGTTGACCGGTCTGCCCGGACTGACCATGGCCTGGTACCGTCGCCGGCGGGCCGCCCAGGCTTGATCCCAACTTGCCACGGTCGGACCGAACCGCCTCCCAAGCCGGGAGGCGGTTTCGTTATTTCCTGGCACCGGTGGGGCGGAAACAGGACCACCCCGGCAGCAACCCGCCGGGGTGGCAGTGAACTCGGGTCGAACCCGAACGTTGCTACGCGGCCCTGGTGAGCCGTCGGCGAAGCCCGGCCCACCCGCCGAATCCGAGGACGCCCAGGCCCGCCAGGATCGCCGTCGGCGGCGCCGGGACGGGGCTCGGGGGCGCGGGGCCGCCGGCCACCTCCCCGCTGCCCGGCGACGTCTGGATGCCCTGGACCTTGAAGACCGACACGAACGCGTTTTGCTCATTCACACTGGGAAAGTTGAACGACGCGGCGGAGATCCCGCTCCCCGTGATCAGGTAGACGGAGGTCTCCCCCTGAGTAAACCGGTTCGCGTTGTTCGCGTTCTCGAACGCGAACTCGATGTCGAAGTCCCCGCCCTGGCCCGGCGTGCTGGCGGTGTTGACCCCACTGTTCACGGCCTGCGCGGCCTGGCCAGAGCTGAACGTGAAGGTCAGGACGCTGCTGGCGTTCTGGGCCGGGTCGAAGTTGAAGAACCACCCCGGAACGAACTCGCTCGAACTCTGCAACAGGTTCTCCATCGTCAACTGGACCTGACCAGCGCCAACGTCCTTGAACGACGCCCGGCCCCACGGCACCGACCCGGCCGGGGCCGCCCCGTTGAAGCTGTTGTTCATCTCGATCGTGAAGTCGGCCGTTGCATCTCCGGCCGACCACGCGAGGGCTGCCACGGCAGCCAGCCAACACAACCCACGACGGGCAATCACGGGTGCACCCCCTTTGGAGTTTCAGCCCCAGTGCCATCCGACCGCCCCACCAAAGCGGTCAGGGGGTTGGGGCCATAGGCGCGACGGCTGGTGTCCTGAGCGGCAAGTTCGCTGGTGGTCGGCTCGCACCAAACGCTGGGTACGCGGGGAAACATTTTCCGGTCCGAGTAACGAACTACTTGCCCAGAATACCAGAGCTTTTGACACTGGAGAAATTATGTACCTTTGTGTGAGCATCAGTCAATCCCAATTAACGAATCCCACCATTTTTCATCTATCAGCATAATACAGCGCCAACGGGGGTCTGATCGGGTGGGGTGGGTCCACCACCTCCGCTCCCCTCACCTGGAAAGCGCTCCGATCAGGAGTACCGTCGCCGGATGGTGGGGATGAGGTAGTCGCCGAAGGCCGTCGGCCGCTTCGGGTCTGCCGCCGTTCCACCACCCGCTCCGGTCGGGTACAGTGAGCGGGTGGAGGCAGCCATGACCACCGTCACCATCCAGCCGACCGACCCGTCCCGCCCGCCGGATGGCTACCGCGCGATCGCGGACGGCAAGGAAGCTTCCGGCCCCACCGTCGGGCAAGCCCTCGACGCCCTGGCGACCCAGTTGCCGGCCGAGGACATTGCCCTCGTCGTCATCCGGCCGACCAAAGGCGATGTGTTCTTCCCGGAGGCGGACCGGCAGCGGTTGGCGGACCTGATGGCCCGGTGGCGGGTCGCACGGGACTCCGGCGGCGCCCTGCCGGCCGAGGAGCAGGCCGAACTCGGCGCCCTCGCCGCGGCCGAACTGAGTGCCGCGACCGCCCGGTCGGCCGCACTCCGCCGGGCCGCGCCGTGAACCCGCGGTACGCCGCTGTCGCGCGGCGGGCCGGCCACCGGTGCGAGTACTGTCGGGCGCCGGAGGCGGCCTTCAACTTCCCGTTCGAGGTCGAACACGTCACCCCGACGTCGGCCGGCGGTTCCGACGCCGCCGCGAACCTGGCGCTGGCCTGCCGGTCGTGTAACCTCCGCAAGTCGGACGCCGTCACCGGCCGGGACGGCCAGTCTAAGGAGCGGTTGCTCCACCCCCGCGAGGACCGCTGGCCAGACCACTTCCGCGTTGACCCCGACACGGGCGTGATCGAGGGTCTGACCGCGATCGGTCGGGCCACCATCGAGCGTCTGGACTTGAACCACCCGCTGCAACTCGCCGCCCGGTCGGTGTGGGCCCGACTCGGGCTTTACCCCTGACCGCTCGCGTACCGCCGCCGGATGATGGGGATGAGGTAATCGCCGAAGGCTGTTTCCAGCCCGTAGCGCGGGGCGTGGCCCCAGTCGCGCCGCGCGGCCGCGTCGTCCACGTCGGCCGGCCAGCTGTCGATGATCGCCTGACGCTTCGGGTCCACCGCCGTCGTGATCTTCGCGTTCGGGAACGCCGACCGCACGATCGCCTCCACCTCCGCGGCCGACGGGGCGAACGCCCCGACGTTGTAGACCGTCCGGGTCAGCCGCGCTCGCGGGGCCGCGACCAGCCGCAAGACCGCCTCCACCGCGTCCGGCATCGCCATGAACGGGATGCGCGAGTCTGGCCGCACGAAGCACTCATACGGTTTGCCCTCGGCGGCAGCGTGGGTCATCTCCGGGGCGTAGTCGGAGGTGCCGCCCGACGGCACCGTCACCGCCGAGATCAGCCCCGGGAAGCGGATGCACCGGAAGTCGATCTTCCCGGTGGGGCCGCCGGCCCCGAGCTGCTTGTAGTGCCGGGCGTAGTACCGCCCGAGGTGTTCGCAGTAGAGCTTGTTGGCCCCGTACATCGTGGTCGGCACGTTGTACAGGTCCTCGGCCACCTTGCCGGCCTTCTCCTTGGTGGCGAGGTCCGGCAGCCCGTAGGCGGCGACGCTGGACGGGTAGAAGAAGACGACCGGCCGGCCGTGCGACTCCCCCTCTTTCTGGGCGAACTCCAGCAGGTTGAGCGTCCCCTCGACGTTGACCTTGTGGGCCAGGGCCGGGGAGAACTCGCTGCGGGTCGAGAGCAGCGCCGCCAGGTGGAACACCCGGTCCACCTCGTACTCCGCGTTGATCCGCTCCAACAGTTGTGTGTCGAGGATCGACCCGACGAACTCCTTGCGGACGAGCTTCGCCAGTTCCGGGGCGAGCGGGTTGAGGTCGAGGGTGATGATCGGCCGGCCGGCGTCGGCGGCCAGCCGTTCGATCAGCCCGTGGCCGATCTCGCCGCTGGCGCCGGTAATCAGGACGCTGGGATTGCGGGACATCGTGGGGTCCGGTGGGGCTTGCGGGTGGAGCTAGGGTATGCCCCGACGGCAGGCGAAGCAGGGAGTTGCCGGTCAAATTCCGACCGGCCTCTTGAGCACTCCGGCGGGGGCGGGTAGGCTCTGTCCGGGCGCCCGGGGACCGGGGCCCAATCGCCCGTCGGCGACCGCCGACCGACCCCCGGTCCCGTCTCCCCGGAGGCTACCGTGGCTCGTGCCAAGAAGCCCGCCTCGAACCCGAAGGCGGGCGCCAAGAAGGCGTCGTCGAGTCCCGCTTCCCCACCGCCGCCGCCGCCGGCCACGATCAACCAGGTCGTCATCGGCTTGAACCAGGCCAAAGATTCGGGCGGCAACGCCAAGAAGAGTTACTTCGTGATCGAGGGAACGAACCTCGTCCATCACGCGACCGTGACCGTGAAGCGGATGGCGACGACTCTGTTCGTGGGAGAGATCAAGAAGGTGCTGAAAACGGACGGGTCGCTTGCCCTCGCGGAGGTGAAGAAGTCCGGCAGCGCGATGATCCTCATGCCGAGGGACGTGGAGGACGTAACGGTCACGGTCACCAACCCCAGCAGCCCCCCGTCGCCCCCGTCGCCGCCGACCCCGGTCGATGTTTATGACGACCCTTAACCAACGGGGCGGCCGGGTCACCGCCCCGGGCCGGGACCGAGGTCGGCCAGCGCCCGGCGGCGGAGGGCGTTCTCCGGGTCCCGCTTCACGGCGCCGGTGAGCATGATCGTTGCCTTCCGGTGCCAGTCCGCGGCCGCCGTCGCGTCGGTCGCCAGCCGGGATAGCCCGGCGCACGTTCGCCCGAGGTGGCCGCGGTAGTCCGGTACGTCCGGGTATTGCCGGACCAGACCCTCAAGCAACACGCGGGCGCGGTTCAGGTCGCGCGTGGCGTCCGCCGGGGCGGTCGCGGCCAGCAACTCGCCGCGGGTCGTCAGCGCGACTGCTAATTCCTCCTTGTATAGAGGGGCAGCCGGGTACTCCCCGAGCAACTCGTCGCAAGCCTTGACGGCGTCCCCCGCGTCGGCCAGGGCGGCGGCCCGCCGGTCCGGCAGGGCGGCCGCCGTCCGGGCACGCTCCAGGCGAACCCGGGCGTACCAGAATGTCACATCCCGCCCTGCCTGGGGTCCGGCCGCCGCCTTCAACCGACCGACCACCTCGTCATGGGCTCTTAGCGCGCCGGCGAGGTCCTTCTTCTCCCGCCGGGCCAGCGCCACCCGGTTTCCCGCCGCCGCCGCGAGCACCGCGTCCACCGGGCCGGCCTCGGCGGCCGGGACGGTCGCCAGGCCGGCGTACAGGTCGGCCGCCCGCTGGGCGGTCGCCTCAGCCTCGTCGAACCGACCCATTCGGTACTCCACCTCGGCCCGCTCCAGCAGGGCCGTCCCCAAGGTCCGTCGGTACGACGACTCGGGCAGGACTGTGCCCCGCAGAGTTTCGGCAAGTTCGACCGCCCGATCGAGCGTCGCGCGGGCTTCCTTGAGCCGGCCGGTCCGCCGTCGGAGGGCGGCGTCGTCCCACAGGGTCTGGGCCAAGCTGTCGCGGAACTCGGCGTGCCCCGGGAACTGTGCGGCCAACCCCTCGTACAACCGGACCGACTCCCGGTAGGACGACTCGGCCGCCTCGATGTCGTTCACGTTCCGTGCCACGTTGGCCGCGTGCCGGTGGAGGGCGGCCGTCTGCCGCCGCAAGGCCGGGTCGTCGGGGTTCCCCGAGCGAAACCGCTCGAACCCGGCGAGGACCGCGTCCAGTGCGAGCTTTCGGCTCAGATCGAATTGCCGGGGAGTCGTCCGTCCGGACTCCAGCCCGGCGACCCGGTCTCCCAGATCCACGACCAGCGCCTTGGCGGCCATGAAGTTCAGCTCCGCCCGCGCCTTCTCCTCATCCGCCCGCTTCCACTCCTGCTCCGCGATCCCCTTCTGGTCGGCCGTCCGCCGCTCCTCGCGCCACACCAGGGCGGTGCTCGTCGAGAGCGCGACCAGCGCGGTGAAGAGGAACACCGCCGCCGCGGCCACCGGCGTGCGGTGCCGGCGCGCCCAGCGGGTCGCCCGGACCGTCCACGGGTCGCGGTACGCCGCCACCGGCTCGTCGGCCAGCCACCGCCGCACCTCGGTCGCCAGCTCGTCCGCGGAGGCGTACCGCCGCGCCGGGTCGCGGGCCATCGCCCGGCGGCAGACCGCCTCCAGGGCCGGCGGGGCGTCCGCCACGACCGCCCGCGGCGGCGGCGGGTCGGTGGTCTTCACCTTGTCCGCCACCTCCACGGCGGTCGTCCCCGCGTAGGGCGGCCGGCCGGTCAGGACCGCGTACATCATGGCCCCGAGGCTGTAGACGTCCGACGCGGGCGAGGCCGGGCCGCCGGCCGCCACTTCGGGGGCCATGTACGCCGGCGTCCCGATCACCGCCCCGGCCCGCGTTGGCTCGTCCGGGTAGTCCGGGTCGGGCGACGGACTCGGGGTGACGTCCGCGTCGCCGACCGACTTGGCCAGCCCCCAGTCGAGCAGGAACACCTCGCCGAAGTCGCCGAGCACGACGTTCTGCCCCTTCAGGTCGCGGTGCAGCACCCCGCGGGCGTGGGCGAACGCGACCGCCCGGCAGACCGCCACGAACGCATCCAGCAGCGCCGCCAGGTCGAGCCGGCCGGCCTCCCCCTTGGCCCGGCGGGCGTGGTAGTCGGCGACCGCCTCGGCCAGCGTCCGCCCGGCGACGAACCGCATGACGTAGCACGGCCCGCGACCGGCGACGTCCGGCATCAGGTCGTAGAGCGGGACGATGCAGGGGTGTTCGAGCTGGCCGGTGGTGCGGGCCTCGCGGACGAACCGGGCGCGGAGGTTCGGGTCGGCGAGCCGGTCCGGACGGATGGTCTTCAGCGCCACCTCCCGGCCGACCGCGGTGTCGCGGGCCAGCCACACCTCGCCGAGGCCGCCGGCGCGGTGCGGGCGGAGGACCTCGTACCGGGAGGCGGACGGGCCGGGCGCGGCCGACCCGTTCGCCGGCTCGCCGGACGCGACCGTGTCGCGGGCGGGGTCGGCCGGGACGCGGAACTCCGGCGTCGATCCGTCGCCGGCGAGTGACGACGTCTCCTCGGTCCGGGGCGTGGGCTGCCAGGCGACGGTGGCCGGCAGCGCACCCCGGGCCGGGTCCGGGGCGACGACGCCGTGTTCGACGAGGAAGTCCCAGAACGGGACCGCCGCCTCCGGCGACCAGCCGAGTCCGACCTCGGCCAGCCGGGCGGGGTCCACGCGCCCGGCGCGCAGGGCCGTGAGGACCTGCCGCAGGTCTCGATACCCGTCCATCGCTGCCCCCGGTTGCGTGCGGACGTTCGTCCCGCTTGAGGGTATCGCCGGGCGATCGGACGGGCGATGAAAATATGGCCCGAGGGAAGCCCCTTCGGCGGGTAGTGTCTCGGTTCGGCCGTTCTTGGGTGGCCTCGCCTTCCCAAATTGATTCGCCACCTCTCACCCGGGCTTCACCGCGAACACCCGCACGCTGGCGGCGTACTCGTTCACGTCGTACCGCGCCAGCAGGTCGGCCAGCCCGGCGTGGACGTCGGCCGGCGCCCCCGATCCGCAGCACGACTGGCCCGCCGCCACCCACTGCTGCTCGCCGACCGGCTGAGCCATCGCCGGCGAGCAGCAGCCGGACTGGCCCTCCACCTCCGCGTAGGCGTTCAGGTCCTTCCCGGCGTCCACCACCTCGACCGCCGCGAACCCCGCCTCCCGGAGTAGCCGCTCGTACTCGGCGATCGGCAGCGCCCCGGCCACGCACCCGACGTAGGCCGCCACGCTCGCCGCCAACTCGGCCGGCAGCTTCTTCTTCAGCGCGATGTCCGACACCGCCACCCGGCCGCCGGGCTTGAGCACCCGGGCCATCTCGCGGAACACCGCCGACTTGTCCGCGGCCAGGTTGAGGACGCAGTTCGAGATCAGGCAATCGACCGAATTGTCTTCCAGCGGCATCCGCTCCATCGGGGCGAGGTGAAACGCGACGTTGAGCGCCTCGCCCTTCGCGCGGAGTTGGTCGGCGTTGCGCGTGGCGCGGGCGATCATCTCCGGGGTCATGTCGATGCCGATGGCCTTGCCGGTCGGCCCGACCTTGCGGGCGGCCAGTAGCACGTCGAGGCCGCCGCCACAGCCGAGGTCCACGACCGTCTCGCCGGGCCGCAGATTGGCGGTCGCGGTCGGGTGGCCGCACGACAGCCCCATGTTGGCGTCGGCCGGCAAGGACGCCAGTTCCTCCGGCGAGTAGCCGAACGCCTCGGCCACTGCCCGGACCCCGGTGGCCTCGCTCGACAGCGAGCTGGCCGCGACAGCGGCGTACTTCTCCCGCACCTGCTCGGTGATCGGATTCGACGTACTCATCGAACGCTCCTGAAATTGCTCAAAGAGAACGAACCACAGAGTCACAGAGGACACCGAGGGAAGAGACACCGAGGAAGGCAGTTAGAACGTTCGAAGACAGAAGAGGGGTGTCACCCTATCGGCCGCCCACAACCCTGCATTATTCTCTGTGTTTCTTCCCTCGGTGTCCTCTGTGACTCTGTGGTTCGTTAACTCTTGTGGCTGTCAAGTTGCCCTTCCCAGTTGCCGGGGCTTGTCGTACCATCGGTCGGATTATCGCGGCCCGCGGAAGGACCCGCCATGTCCACGCCCCCCAGCCCGAACGACCTGACCCGGCAGCAGCTCGACGAGCTGGACTCGCTGCTCCAGCGGATGCTCAGCCTACCGCTGAGCGGCCCGCCCGAAGACGCGCCGCCGCCGGCGCCGCTGGTCGATCTGCCGACGCCGCCGGGGTGGCGGGCGGACGGCGGCGCGGCGAGCGTCAAGCTGCCGCACCTCGTCGCGGACCCGGTTGCGGCGGCCGTCCCGGTCGCGGTCGCGGAGCCGCGGGCCGCAGAACCGCAGTGGGGGCCGGACCCGTTGGCCCGGTACGCCCCGCCCGCGGCCGGGGACCGACCGTTCGGCCCGCCGACCTCGGAGACCGGCTTGCCGCCCTCGGCCGGCGGGTCGGCATATCAGTACTCGCTGCCGGTGCCGGCCCCGGGCGGCCCCCTCCGCGGGGTGGACGCGCCCGCGCTGCCGGCCGGGTTCCGCTCGCTGCTGGCCGAGGCCGAGGCCGAGGCAGACCGGCCCTACCCGCTCGCGCCGATCCCCGCGGCCCCGCCGCCGGCGCCATTCCCGGTGTCGGTCGAGACGCGCCCGTCGCTGCCGATCGTCCTCTGGCCGGTGGTCGTGGTGAACTGGGTGCTGGAAACGCTGCTCGGGCTGTTCGGCCCGGCCGGGGCGGCGCTGACCCGCCCGGCGGTCAAGCATCTATTCGGCTTCACCGGGGTGCTGCTCCTCGCCGCGGCCGGGCTGTGGACCGCCCGCGGCCTGGGGTGGGTCCACTTCAACCTGCCCTGGCCGCGGTAGCCTTGACCGAGTGGCACCTCGTATAATCCCGGCATCCGGTAATCCGAGAGGACGCGGGCCGAATCAGGAGTCGGAGGTCAGAGGTCAGAGGTCAGAAGTCAGAAGTCAGAAGTCAGGGTTGGAAAAATCGCTGCTTGCATTCTGACTTCTGACTACTGACCTCCGACTTCTGACCTCTGTCTTCCGTCTCCCGGCCCCGGTCCCGCCGAGGTGTCGATGAGTTCCCCCACGTCCGCCCCACCCCCGCCGCCGCGTCGGCTCGACCCGCTGGCCGCCGTCCTGAGCTACCTGCTGCCCGGGCTGGGGCAGGTGCTCCAGGGCCGCATCGGCAAGGGGCTGCTGTTCTTCGTCTGCCTATACGGGCTGTTCTTCTACGGCATGTGGATGGGCCAGATGAAGAACGTCTGGCTGCCGGACGCCACCCGGCTGCCGGACGCCGAGGTGCCGGTCTTCGGCAAGCTCGGCGGGCTGGCCAAGGCGGTGTACAACCGGCCGCAGTATCTCGGCCAGTTCTGGATGGGGATCGCGGCGTGGCCGGCCCTGGTGCAATACGCGGCCACGGAGCCGCCGGCCGAGGGGGCGACCGAGCCGAAGCCGACGGCGGTGCTGGGCCGGTACATGCAGGCGCCGCCCGAGGTGGAGCTGAACGCGCTCCAGCGCGGCAGCGACAAGCGGTGGGACCTGGGCTGGGTGTACACCGTGATCGCCGGGGTGCTCAACGTGCTGGTCATCTACGACGCGCTGGCCGGGCCGGTGGTCCGGGACGACCCGCCAACGGCCGGCGACGGCCCCAACCCGGAGGGCCGGTCGTGACCCCCCTGTTCGCCTCGGTCAGCATCTACTGGGACCTGCCGGTGCTGTTGGTGACGTTCAGCCTGGTGTACAGCGCGACCCGGCACGACCGGTGGGACCGCATCCTGCGCGAGGCCGTCGGCTGGGGGGTGCGGGTGGGCGGGTTCCTGCTGGTCGTCGGGGTGGCGCTGTACGTCGCCTCGTCGTTCCCCGACTACTGGCCGTACCTGCTCGGCGCGGCGGTCCTGCTGGCCGCGGCGTACACGGCCGCGACCACGGCGCTCACCCGCCGCCGGGCGTCAACGACCCGCGGCTGACTTCCCGTCCCCGAGCGCGCAACGATCGGCGATCGCCCAACGCGGGGGAAGCCCATGCCTCCGTTCCGGCCGCGCGGGGCGCTCCGCGCGGGTCGGTTCACTTCAGCCTGGTATCCGGGTATGATGGGGGCAGTCGTGAAGGAGGGCGCCATGTCGATCGTGGTTGTGGACGAGACCCTGACGGCCCGGCTCGAACGGGCTTACGGGTCGGTCAAGCTATGCTCCCCGGACGGGCGGGTGCTCGGGGTGTTCGTGGCGACCAAGCCCACGCCCGCCGACCTGGACCCCGGGATCACTGAGGACGAGATTCAGCGTCGGCTGACCGATCCGACCGTCAAGTGGTACACCGCCGCCGAGGTGGAGGCCAAGTTGCGGGAGTGGGGATGTTCGAAGTGAGCTGGAGCGATCCGGCCCTCGAAGAACTCGCGGACGTGTATGTCGGCGTGGACCCGACCGCCCGCCAAGTGATTGCGGCCGCCGTCGGTATGTTAAACGCCCGACTCGCCGACGACCCGATGGCCGAGGGCGAGTCCCGCGGACGGGAGACGGACCGCGTCGTCTTCCTCGGGCCGGTACGCGTCTGGGCCGAAGTAAACGTCCCGGCCCGGACGGTGCGCGTGTATCGGTTCAAGGCGTAATGATCGCCTACCGCATCATCTCGCGCTCGACCCGATCCGCCAGGTCCTTCGCCCGCCACTCGCGGTCGCCCAGCGCCAGCCGCTCGTCCTTCTGCAGCCAGCCGCGGACCTTCTTCTCGGCCGCTACCGCCGTACTGTGCTGCTTCGCGCCGAAGTGCTTCGCGATCTCCCCATACGTCGCGGCCGTGTGCTTGCGGGCGAGGTAGATCGCCAGCATCCGCGGGTGGCTGACCGCCCACGACCGGGCCTTCGATTGCAGCGTCCCCGCCGACAGCCGCAGCACCGTACACATCGCCGCGTCCACGTCCGCCACCGTCACCACCCGGACCGTGTGCCGCAATAGGTCGCCCAGCGCCTCCCGCACCAACGGCTGGTCCACCGGCCGGCCCGTCACCCGGGCGAAGTGGCGGACGCCGTTGACCGCCCCCTCCAGCTCGCGGACGTTGCCGCGGAGGTTCCGGGCCAGGTACTTGAGCACGTCCTCGGCGACCGGCGGGCCACCGACCGACCGCTGCCGCAGGATGCCCAGCCGCGTCTCGTCGTCCGGCGGCAACAGGCCCCACACCGCGCCGCCTAAGAGCCGGTCCACCAACTCCGGCATCAGCTCCTCGGTCAGCCGCGGGTGACAGTCCATCGTCACGACGACCTGCCGGCCGTCGGCGACGAGTGCGTCGAAGGTGTGCAGGAACTCCTTCTGCGACCCGACCGCGGTCGCCAGGTTGTGCAGGTCGTCGAGCAACAGCGCGGAGCACTCGCGGAACTGCCGGCGGAAGCCCGCCGTCTTGCCGAACCGGGTGGACTGCACGAACCGGGTGACGAACTCCTCGGCCACGACGAAGCACGGCCGGGCGTCCGGCCAGCGGCGCCGCAGTCCCGCGTAGATGCCCTCTAGTAGATGCGTCTTGCCGGTGCCGACCGGGCCGTGGATGACCAGCGGGTTGGCGCCCAGCCCCGGGTCCTCGACGACGCTCAGCGCCGAGGCGTGCGCCACCCGGTTGCACGCCCCGACCACGAAGTCCGAGAGCAGCTTGAACCGCCGGGTCGGCCTGCCGTCGGCCGGCTTCGCCCGCTTGGCCCGCGGCGACGGTGGCGGGGCCGGCGGCTCGCCGAAGAGGTTTAACTGCACCGGCGGCTTGGCCGGACCCGGCGAGCGGGGGGCGTCAGCCCCCCGAGTGTGTTCCCCCTCGGGGGACTTACGTCCCCCGCTCGCTTGGTCGTCCGACGGGAAGAGGGCCGGGTCCACGACGAACCGGACGGCGGTCGGTGCGCCGAGGGCGTCCGCGGCGGCGGACCGCACTGCCTCGCCGAAGGTCTGTTCGAGCCACTCCTGGAAATGGGCGCTGGCGACGCCGACGACCAGTTCGCGGCCGGCGGGGACGAACGCGGCATGACGGTGGAACCAGAGTTGATACCGGGCCGCCCCGACCCGGGCGACCAGCGCGTCCTCCATTCGGCGGGCGAAGGCGTCCATCGGCGGCGGGGGGTCGAGACGGGCCGACACGGCACAAGCTCCGGCGACTGGCTCGACCGTGGACACAGGGGCATCGCACGACGGGCGAGGAACTCCCCATCTTGCGCATCGGGGCCGCCGGCGCCAACGAGCCGGGCCGGACAGTTATCGGCAGTCCGGGCCGGTCGGGGGCGCAATCCTCAGCCGCGGGCGCGGCCGACAGGTGCGCCGTTCTCGCGCCAACCGGCGCAGCCGGCACGCGAGGCGCGTTCGCGCCCCTGGGACCGCGGCCGTCCCGGCCGCTCTTCGCTTCACCGGCGGGAGACCGTTATTGAAAACCGGGACGGCCTCGGACCGGGGGAGGTGGTGCGGCCGGGACGGCCGCGGTCCCAGGACTTGAGCCGTTCAGCTGCTCAGCTGACAGGGTGCCACAGGAAGACGTCTTGCAGGTCGTACTCGCGGAACCCGTGGGCGCGGTACACCCGCAGGGCCGGCTCGTTGCGCACGTCGGCGCTCAAGGTCAGCCACTCGGCGGCCGACGCGGCGGCCCGGGCCAGCGCGTGCCGCACCAGCTCCCGGCCCAGCCCCCGCCCGCGGGCCGACGGGACCAGCCCGAGGTAGCTCAACTCGACGACGCCCGGCCGTGGCCCCGGGGCCAGCAGCACCACCCCCGCCGGCCCCGGCCCGTCGGACGCCAGCCACCAGTCCGGCGGGTCGGCCGCGGCCGCGCGGTAGCCGGCGAGTACCTCGTCGGGCGTGCGGGTGCCGTTCAGCTCCGGGCAGTCCAGGGTGCCGTCGTAGGTGGCAAAGAGGGTGTCGGCGAAGGCGGGACCGTCCGCCGGCGTGAACCGAAGGGGCGAGCCGTCGGCGTCGAACCCGCCGGCCGGGACCGGCCGGCACAGGAACGTCAGCCGGGTGATGTGGCGGAAGCCGACCGCCTCCAACGGTCGGGCGCGGTCGCGGTCGGCCGGCGGCAACAGCGCTTGCGCCTGCTTGACCCCGGCGGCATGAAGCCGGTCGGCCACGGCCCGCGCCAGCGCGGCGACGATCACGTCCTGACCCGGCCCCGGCTCGGCGCCCGGCGGCCACGCGACCGCCGCCGACCCGGGGTGATGTTGCGCCAGGGCCGCGCCGACGACCCGGCCGTCGGCCCACGCGACGAGCAGCCCGTCCGGGTCGAACTCCCCGGAGTTCAACAGGTGTAGGGCGCGGGCGGCGCGGCGGTCGCGTTCGGGTTCAGGGCGGTACGCGAAGAGCGCCCGGCAGGCGGCCGGGCGGTCGGCGGGGTCGGCGGTACGAACGACGGGGCCGGGGGCCATGCCCCCAGTCTACCCCACAGCGGCCGGCGTAGTCCGCTTGCTCCGCGAGCGGATTGCGAAGACCGCTCGCGGAGCGAGCGGACTACACTCGCGGTCAGTGGTGGCTGGGCGGCCGAGCGTCGGCGGCGGTTAACTCGACCTCGCCGGCGGCGGCACCGGACTTGGCGGCCAGTTCTTGGGCGATCTTGTTTTGCACCCACGGGTCGTTGACCGCGGCGATGATCGGGTTGTCCACCCGGAACCGGTCGTACACCCGGGCCGCGACCAGGACCGCGATCACCCCGCCGGCCAGGCAGGCGATGATGAAGAAGAGCGTCAGCAGGTCCATCTGCGCCGCGGCGCTCTCCCGGGCCGAGTCGTCCGTGGCGGCGGGCGGCGCCGGGGTGTGTTTGGCCGGCGGGCCGGGCGGAGCGTCCGGCCCGTTGAGGACCATGGGCTGCTGGCCCCGTTGGCCCCATGCGGTGGCGGCCGACCCGAACAGGGCGGCCGACGCGAGTACTGCCCCCAGCAACCGACGACTGGCCCCGGTCACGGCACGCCCTCCGGTTCGGCGAAGTGCGAAGTCCCCCAAGTCTAGAACGAGATTTCGTCCGCGGCCGGCGACAGGTGGCAGGTTGCGAACGCCCGCACGACGGCGGTCGGCGGTGTGCCCAGGCAGCGGTTTTTCCGGCCGGGCAGGATAAGCGACGGAAATCGGCACGGAGTTCGCACGGCGGAAAGCAACCGGGGTCTCGGGAACAGCCCCGATTCTATACCCGTATCTCGGAGACCGTCATGCAACCGCAAGGCCCCTCGACCCGCCTCGGCCGGATCAGTTACGCCGCGATCGCGTGGCTGCTCGGGCTGCCACTGCCGATCATCATCATCGCGCTGCTGTGGGGTGGCTGTACCCACTTCTAACAATGTCGCTTGTCGGTCGGGCTGAGTCGTCGGGCCTCGACGACTCGACCCGACCTATGAGACCTTCCGCCTCCCACTCATCTCCGCCACAATTCGTCTTCCGGGGCGGCCCGATTGCAACCAGAATTAGGGACCGATGACCACCGCCGTCGTCTTCCCGTTCGACCTGTTCGGCAGCGCCGGCACCGGGGCCGGGGCGCTGCTGCTCGGCGACGTGCTGCGCGAGGCGCTCGACGACACCGCCGCCGAGGAGCGGCCCACCCGGCCGCACGCCTACGCCGGGGAGTTGGACATCGAGGAGTACCCGTTCGAGACGCTGGACCAGGTGCAGGGGTGGCGCCGCACCGGCCGCGAAGCGGCCCGGCGGCTGCTGAGCGACGGGGAGTTCGTACTCTGGCTGGCCGGCAATCATCTCGGGGTGCTGCCGGTGTACGAGGAGTTGGGCGCGGACACGGTGGTGGTCCAGTTCGACGCGCACCTGGACTGCTACGACCTGTACGACACCACCGCGGAGCTGTGCCACGGCAACTTCCTCCTCCACGCCAGCGGGCCGCTGCCGAAGCTCGTCAACGTCGGCCACCGCGACCTGTTCCTGCTGCCGGAGGACGTGAAGAAAACGTTCGCCGAGGCCCACCCCGCCGAGGCGGTCGCCGCGGACCCGAGGAAAGTCGTGGCGAGCCTCCGCAAGCGGGTCGGCAGGGCGAAGCGGGTGTGGATCGACATCGACGCGGACGTGCTCGACCCGGCGTTCGCCCCCGGAGTACCGCAGCCGATGCCGTTCGGGCTGACGCCGATGCAACTGCTGGCGCTCCTCGGTGCCGCGTGGTCGAGCAAGGTAGTCGGCGTGTCGGTGAGTGAGTTCGACCCCGGGCGCGACGACCGCGACCGGACGCTGAGCCTGCTCGGCTGGCTGATCGAGCGGGTGCTGTTGAAGCGGTATGAGTAGGAGACAGGGCCGCGGAGCGGCCCCCTGGGACCGCGGCCGTCCCGGCCGCTCTCGCTCTCCAGGTTGGAGGCCATCGGCGATGCCCGAGCGCCCCGACCGG
>DASSAT010000337.1:0-4051 GCA_035699305.1 Fimbriiglobus sp.
CGGCCGGGACGGCCGCGGTCCCAGGGCGCTACCGCGGTCCGAACCTGCCGCCACTCGCCGACGGCAGCCCGCGCTGTGTCCGCCGCTGGTTCAGGTCGTTGCGGAACCGCTCGCCCTTGGCCCGCAGCTGGTCCCGCAACGCCCGCTGCTCCGGGGTGGTGCGGTTCAGCATTTCCTTGCGCCGCTTCTCGACCTCCTCCGCCGACCGCGGCCGGTCGCCGCCGGGCCGCCGGCCGGGGTCGCCGGCGCCCGGCGGGCGAGCGTTCCGCTCCTTGCCGCGCTGCTCCATGCGGTCGATCGCGGCGTCGAGTTGCCGCCGCTTCTCGGCCGGGGACAGGGCGAAGTAGGCGTTGAGCCGCGCAACCGCCTCCTTCTGGCCGGCGGCGAACAGCTCCGACCGCTGCGCCGGCGAGAGCTTCCGCATCTCCTGTCGGAACTGCGCGGCCGTCGCCTTGCGCTGCTCCGGCGTCGCGGTCCGGGACGCGAACAGTTCGTTGCGGAGTTGCCGCACCCGGGCCAGGTCGCCGCGGCCGCGGATCGACCCGTAGGTGCCGACCCCGACGAGCACCAGCAGTAGCACGATCAGCGCGAGCAGCCACCGTCGGTGACGGCGGGGTGTCGGTTCGGCGCGCTTCACCGACTTGCGGTCGGCCAGCAGGTGATCCCATTGCGTGGACATGGGCGGACTCCAGATGCTCGGGTCTTGTAGGGTGGGTCGAGTCTTCGAGGCCCACCGGTTTGGTTCCCCTCTCCCCGCTGGGGATCGGTCGATAGGAGTGAGGGGTCTTCGGCTCGTGGGGCAAGAACCCCTCACCCCCGACCCCTCTCCCCCAAGGGGAGAGGGGAGAAAGGCTCCTCACTCGACGTGGCCGTCGGCGTACAGGTAGTTTCGGGAGTGGTCAGGGTCGGACCCGTGCACCGGGTCGAAGTCGTAGACCAGCCAGACGGACGTCAGCGGCAGCCCGGCCTTGTTGTTGCGCAGCTCGTCGAGCGTCTTGCCGGCGACCCGCGGCTGGTACTCGAAGCTCAGCCCCTCGGCCGGGTATCGCACCGCGTCGAGCGGGCAGCGGAACACCTCGGCGTTCTGCTCGGCGAACGGCCCGAGCGCGGCGGCGAGGCTCGGCTGACCGGGGTACGTCGGGGCGCTCGGCACCCGGGCGGCCTCGGGGAACTTCCCCTTGTTCACGTCGATGAAGTGGTGGAACGCGATCCCGACGTTGTGCAGGTTGTGCCGGCACTCGACCCGAGCGGCGGCGTGACGGGCCTTCTGCACCGCGGGCAGCAGCAGGCCGATCAGCACGGCGATGATGCCGAGCACGACCAGCAGTTCGATCAGGGTGAAGGCGGAACGGCGACGCATGGCGTCCTCCTCTGGTGATCTTGACCCGAGTTGTAACGGACGCCGACTGAAGGGGCGGTGAGCCGCGGCTGAGAACGGTCTGAGGCTACGGTGAAGGGGTGGTGAGCCGAAAGGCATTCACCACAAAGGCACAAAGATCACACAGAGACACACAAAGAAGAAGCGAGAAGCCTGCTTTCCTTTGTGTCTTCTTTGTGTGATCTTTGTGCCTTTGTGGTGAATGCCTTGGTCTCCTGTCACGTCAAGATGCTGTCCACCACCGACCCATGCACGTCGGTCAGCCGCATGTCGCGGCCGCCGAAGCGGAAGGTCAGCTTCTTGTGGTCGATGCCGAGCAGGTGCAGCATCGTCGCGTGCAGGTCGTAGACCTCCACCCGGCCGCGGACCACCTTGTAGCCCCACTCGTCGGTCTCGCCGTGGACGACGCCGCCCTTGACGCCGCCGCCGGCCAGCCACAGCGAGAACGCGAACGGGTTATGGTCGCGGCCGTCGGAGCCTTGCGCGAACGGCGTCCGCCCGAACTCGCCGGCCCACACCACCAGCGTCGAGCCGAGCAGCCCGCGGGCCTTCAGGTCGGTCAGCAGTCCGGCGATCGGCTGGTCCACGGCACGGGCGTTCTTCTCGTGGCCGTTCTTCAGGTCGGAGTGCTGGTCCCAGCGGTCGGTGCCGACCGACGGGCAGGTGAGTTCGATGAACTTCGCGCCGCGCTCGACCAGCCGGCGGGCGACGAGGCACTGCGTCCCGAACGTGACCGTCGGTTGGTACTTCGCGTCCAGGCCGTAGAGCTTGCGGGTCGCCTCGGTCTCGCCCTTCACGTCCATCAGTTCGGGGATGGCCGTCTGCATCCGGTAGGCGGTCTCGTAGTTGGCGATCGCGGATTCCACCTCGTCCGGGAATGTAGTCCGCTCGCTCCGCGAGCGGTCTTCGCCAACCGCTCGCGGAGCGAGCGGACCACTCTCCCAGCCGAGCCGGTCGAGCTTGTTGACGAGATCGAGCTTGGCGCGCTGCCGGGCGTCGGTCGGTTCGAGCCGTCGGATGTTGGCGACCGGCGGGTTGCCGGCGCGGAAGACCGACCCCTGGAACGCGGCCGGCAGGAACCCGCTGTTGAAGTTGTCCAGCCCGCCGGGCGGGATCAGGCCGCCGTTGAGGACGATGAACGTCGGCAGGTCGCGGTTGCCGGTGCCGAGGCCGTACCCGGCCCACGCGCCCCAACTGGGCCGGCCCTGGACGCCCGAGCCGGTGTGCAGGAAGTAGTTGGCGCTGGTGTGCTCCGGGAACTTCGACACCATCGACCGGATGACGGCGAGGTCATCGACGCACTTCGCCACGTGCGGGAACAACTCGCTGACCGGGGTGCCGCTCTGGCCGTGCTGTTGAAACTTCCACGGCGACTTCATGACCTTGCCGACGTTGGCGAACTGCGTCGGCTCCAGCTTGCCGATGGCGGTCTTCGGGTCCTGGCCGTGGTACTTGTCGAGCAGCGGCTTGGGGTCGAACGAGTCCACCTGCGAGACGCCGCCGTCCATGTACAGGAAGATGACCGACTTCGCCTTGGCCGGGTGGTGGCGGACTGGCGCGGACGCCTTGCCGTCCTCGGCGAGCAGCGCCGCGAGCGCGACGGCCCCGAACCCGTTCGCGGAGCGAGCGAGCATCTCTCGGCGCGTGAGCGGCGTGAACACGTGGGGCATCGCGGCGAACCTATTGGACGAACACGAATTCCTTGACGTTGAACAGCGCGTGCGCCAGGTCGGCCCACGCCGTCACGTCATCCTCCTTCCCCTCGACGAACGCCCGGCACGCGGCCGCCTCCGCCTCGATCGGCGGCCGGCCGAACGCCGACAGGTACATCTCCCGCACCCGCTCCCCGGCCGGCAACTCCAGCACCCGCTTCGCCCAGACCTCAGCCTGCTGGTGGACGAACGGGTCGTTCATCAGGATCAGCGCTTGCGCCGGGACGTTGGACACCTGCCGCCGGCCAACGGTCGAGAACGGGATCGGCGTGTCGAACGCCAGCAGCATCGGCGAGAGGAAGTTCCGCCGGACCGCCAGGTACAGGCTGCGTCGGCCGGCGCCGTTAAGCGGACCGCTCGCCTTCGGCCGGCCGCGGCCGTCGAGGAACGGCGTCAGACGGATCGGCACCGGCGGCCCGCCGATTGTCCGGTCCAGCCGGCCGCTCACCGCCAGCATCGCGTCGCGGATCGCCTCGCCTTCGAGCCGCTTGAGCCGGAAGTGGTGGAGCAACTGGTTCGTCGGATCGGCCGGGTCGGAGTCGGCTTTCGACGACATGCGGAAGGTACTCGACAACACCAGCCGGCGGATCAGCCGCTTGACAGACCAGCCGTTGCGGACGAACTCACCCGCCAGATAATCCAGCAACTCCGGGTGCGTCGGCGGCTCGCCGAGGACGCCGAAGTTGTCGGTCGAGGCGACGATCCCGCGGCCGAACAGGTGGTGCCAGACCCGGTTCACCGCGACGCGCGCGATGAACGGATTCTGCTTCGGGTCGGTGAACTGCTTCGCCAGCTCCAGTCGGCCGCTGCCGCGGTCGTGATTGAGGCGGCCGGTGCCGGCCAGCGCCTCCAGCGACCGCCGCGGCACCACCTCGCCGGGAGTTCGGGGGTTGCCGCGGACGAAGACGTGCTCATCGACGCCTGTGCCGTCGAGCAGCGCCGGCGCCAGCCGCGACTCCCA
>DASSAT010000338.1:0-3464 GCA_035699305.1 Fimbriiglobus sp.
GAAGTGGGCTGGAGCGCGTCCCGCCCGGTCGTTATGAGCGGGTCGGGGTGCGCCTGTCGATGGGGGAGCGCTGAATGTGGGGGATGATCCGTAGCCTTTGGGCAGCCGCCGGGGCTATGGCCGCAGCCGGGGTCGCCGCGGCTCAGGGACCGGTCGCGCCCGCGGCGCTGCCCGAGTGGTCGCCGGCCATGTGCGTGCCGTCGGTTTCGGTACCGTCGGCCGACGGCGGGTGGGTCGGGCCGACCGGCTCGCCGAAGGTGCCCGTCCCATCGACCCCCGGCGCCAATCCCCCGACGGGCGTGCGTGACCCGACCGAGCCGACGGCCCTGAAGCCCGTCTGGAAGAACCAACTCGTCTTCGAGAACGACGACAAGTCGTTCTCGCTGTTCGTCGGAGGGCGGGCGCAGTTCGACGTGGCCGGCTACCTCGCCCCGCGGACGATTCGGTCGGCCGTCACCGGGACCGAGCCGCTGGACGACGGGGTCCACATGCGTCGGCTGCGGTTCCAGGTCGGCGGTAGCATCCATCGCAACTACGAGTTCCTGGTCGAGGTGGACTTCGCGAACAACTTCGTTACCGAAGCCGGGACGGACCGGTCGCTTAACACCCCTGTCCCGACCGACGCCTGGTTCACCTTCAAAGAGGTGCCGATCGTCGGGAATGTGCGGGTCGGCCACCAGAAGCCGCCGATCTCGTTCGAGCACATGACCAGCAGTCGGTTCCTCAACTTCATGGAGCGGTCGCCGGGGTTCGACGCGTTCGTCGAGAACCAGGCCAACGGGTTCCAGCCCGGAGTGTCGGCGTTCGACACCTACGCCGACCGCCGCGGGACGTGGGCGGCCGGGCTGTTCAAGAACACCCGCAACGTGTTCGGGTGGTCGGTGGGCCGCAACGAGGCGGAGGTGACCGGGCGGGTGACGTACCTGCCGGTGTACGAGGCGGACGGCCGGCAGTTGGTCCACGTGGGCCTTGGGGCGTCCCACCGGGATGCGGAGGATGACACGGTGCGGGCGCGGTCGCGGTTCAGTATCCGCAACGCCCCCGGCGCGGTCGCCCCGCTGATGGCCGACACCGGGGACATCGACGCCCGCCAGCAGCAGGTGGTGGTGCCGGAGTTCGTGGCGGTGTCCGGGCCGTTCTCGTTACAGTCCGAGTACTACCTGTCGTGGGTCCAGGCAGCACAGTCGCCGGCGGGGAGTGGGTTCGGGCGCGGGACGGCGTTCTTCCAGTCGGCGTACGTGGAGGCGCACTACTTCCTGACCGGCGAGCACCGGCCGTACAACCGGGACCGGGGGGTGTTCGACCGGGTGGTGCCGCACTCGCCGTTCTCGTGGCGCAGGGGGTGCGGGGCGAGCGGCTGGGGCGCGTGGCAGCTGGCGGCCCGGTACTCGTACCTGGACCTGAACAGCCGCGGCATCGAGGGCGGCATCATCCACGACCTGACCCTGGGGCTGAACTGGTTCCTCAACCCAAACGCGAAGGTCCAGCTAAACTACTTCCTGGCGCACCGCGACGTGCCCGGGGTGCTCGGCGACGGCTACATCCAGGGGTTCGGCACCCGGATGGCCTGGGACTTCTGACCGACCCGGCGCTTGACATCCGGCATTCTGAACTTATGAACACTAATGGCGAATCGGCTTCCCACGCTCCGACGAGGATCAGATTGCCACATTGCCACCTCCCGAAGTGGCAATCTGCCCTCCTGACCCCTTCCGTTGAGGCGACAGCTGAAAAGACGGGGGCCAGGGGATCACATTGCCACCCTCACAAGTGATCCTCTGACCCCCTGACCCCTCCCCTTGCGGCCTACTGTCCTTGAAGGACCGCCCCGCCCGTCGGGTATTATCGTCCGGGCGCGAACCGGGCCGCCCCCGGGGTGCTCTGTCTGGAATCCCCGCCCGGAGGTCAGGATGTCCGAACCCGCCCCCCAACGGCACACGCCCGGCGGCTACCGGGAGTTGATCGCGCTGTCGCTGCCGCTGATCCTCAGCGCCAGCTTCTGGACGGTGCAGATCTTCATCGACCGGGTGTTCATCGCCATGGTCAGCAGCGACGCGCTGGCCGCCACCATGCCGACCGTGCTGTACTTCTGGACGCCGTTCGTACTCCTGAACAGCACCGCGCTGTACGCCACCGTGTTCGTGGCCCAGTACACCGGGGCCGGGCGGCCGGGTCGCATCGGGCCGGTCGTCTGGCAAGCGCTGCGGTTCAGCCTCGTCACCGGGTTGTTGTTTCCGCTCCTGACGCCGGCCGCGGGGTTCATCATCGGTCTGACCGAACACACGCCGGCGGTCAAGGTGCTGGAGCTGGAGTACTTCCGGGCGCTCTCGCTCGTGGCGTTGCCGATGCTGATCGTCGCCTCGGTGAACAGCTTCTTCGCCGGCCGCGGCGACAGCTGGACGGTGCTGCTCATCAACGCGGTCGGCATGACCGCGAACGCCGCGCTGGCGTACCCGCTGATCGTGATGCGGAAGCACGACCCCATCGCCGCGATGCACGGGGCCGGCTACGCGGCCGCGCTGGGGAGTTCCGTCTCGGCGGTCCTGGGGTTGGTGCTGCTGTTCCGCAAGAAGTACCGGGCGGAGTTCGCCACGGTGTCCGGTTGGCGGTTCGACCGGGCGCTGTTCGGCCGGCTGATGAAGTTCGGGCTGCCCAACGGCGTGCAGTGGTGCATCGACGGGCTGGCGTTCACGGTGTTCCTGATCATCGTCGGCAACATCGGCGTGCGGGAACTGGCCGGCACCAACCTGACGTTCTCGCTGAACATGCTGGCGTTCCTGCCGGTGTTCGGTCTGGCGCAGGGTGTCGAGGTGCTGGTCGGCCAGCGGCAGGGCGAATCGCGGCCGGACCTGTCCGCGAAGACCACCTGGACCGGCGTCAAGGTGGCGACCGGCTACATGGTGGTGATTTCGACGCTGTACTGCACGATCCCCGGCATCATGACGATCCCGTTCGCGCGGGGGATGGAGCCGCACGAGTGGGCGGCGGTGGCGCCGCTGATCCCGATCCTCTTGCGGTTCGTGGCCGCGTACTCGCTGGTGGATGGGTTGAACGTGATCCTGGCGTTCGCGCTTCGCGGGGCCGGCGACGTCCGGTTCGTGACGATCGTCTCGATCGCCCTGGCGTGGCCGGTGATGGTCTTCCCGACGTATCTGGCGTGGCGGCTGGGCTGGGGGCTGGAGTTCGCCTGGGGGGCGGCGACGGCGTACATCGCGTCGATGGCGGTGGTGTTCGTGGTCCGGTTCCGCCACGGCAAGTGGCGGACGATGAAGGTGATCGAGGCCGCCCCCGCCGACCCGGACGGCACCCCGGCGACCGGCGAGAAGGCGATCGACGACGACCCCGCCAAGCAGCCGGCGGCGTGAGCCCCCTGGGACCGCGGCCGTCCCGGCCGCTCTTGCTGCCACAGTCAGGGGCCTTATGACGACATCCGAGCGCCCCGACCCGAGTGACAAGAGCGGCCG